>CAYZRD010000046.1:0-5735 GCA_964480015.1 uncultured Candidatus Saccharibacteria bacterium | reverse complement strand
AGGCGGTACGACTGCGTAGTGGTCGAATTCCACGACCATGTTGGCGCGGCCTTCGGTCATGCTGCGCAAGGTTGTTGTGTAACCGAACATTTCTGAAAGCGGTACCTGCGCGTGGATCACTGTGACCAAATCCCGGTCTTCCATACCTTCCACCATTCCGCGTTTGGACGAAATATTGCCATTGATGTCGCCCATAAACTGCTCCGGAGTGGTCACCTCTATCTTCATTATTGGCTCGAGAATAACCGGGCTCGCCCTACGCGCCGCGTCCTTAAAGGCGTGAATGGCCGCGAGCTTAAAGGCGATTTCCGAAGAGTCCACATCATGGTAGCTACCGTCGAAGAGTTCAACAGAAATGTCTTCCATCTTGTAACCGGCAACCAAACCGCGAGCCATTGCCTCCTTGACGCCCTTCATCACAGCCGGAATATACTCGTTCGGTATCGCTCCTCCCTTAATATTATTGATGAATTCAAAGTGGTCCTCGCGGATAATGTTTTTCTTCACCTCCTCGCCCTCCGCAAGCGGCGCCATTGGCTTGATGCGAATCTTCACATGGCCGTACTGGCCGCGGCCGCCGGTTTGCTTAATGTATTTGTATTCGGCTTCGGCCTCTTTCTGTATCGTCTCGCGATAAGCCACTTGCGGTGCGCCGACATTTGCCTCCACGCCAAACTCACGCTTCATGCGGTCCACAAGAATTTCGAGATGAAGCTCACCCATGCCGGCGATGATGGTCTCGAGAGTCTCATCATCGGTGGAAACTTTGAAAGTCGGGTCTTCATCCTGAAGTTTCTTCAGAGCGATGCCCATTTTCTCCTGGTCGTTCTTGGTCTTAGGTTCGATGCGCATGGCAACGACCGGTTCCGGAAAAACTATTTGTTCGAGAATTATCGGCTTAGCTTCGTCGCAAAGCGTATGCGAGGTTTTAACGTCTTTTAAGCCCACTCCGGCGGCAATTTCACCGGCGTAGACTTCCTCGATTTCCGTTCGTTTATCGGCCTGAAGGCGCACAATGCGTCCGAGACGCTCTTTTTCGCCGGTTGTTGAATTGTAAATGTAACTGCCGGCCTTAACCGTGCCGGAATAAACGCGGAAGAAGGTCAACGCGCCGACGAATGGGTCAGTCTGGAGTTTGAAAGCGAGCGCGCAAAACGGCTCGTCATCGCTCGCGCGACGTTCGATTTGTTCATTGGTCTTCGGGTCAATTCCCTTTACCGGCGGCAGGTCAAGCGGCGACGGAAGGAAATCGACGACGGCATCAAGAATGAGCTGTACGCCCATGTTCTTTAAGGCGGAGCCTGTCATGACCGGAAAAATTTCATTCGCAATCACGGCTTTGCGAAGAGTTTTTTTCAGATCCTCGTAGCTCGGTTCGTTGCCTTCAAGATACGCGGTCATCTGCGCCTCGTCATTGGTGACGATGCGCTCAACAAGTTCGTCGTGGTATTTTTTAGCTTCGGCCATCATGTCATCTGGTATGTCACACTCGATAACATTCATGCCCATCTCTCCTTCAAATTTATAGGCCTTCATTTTTAGAAGATCGATGACGCCTTGAAGATTGTTTTCGCTTCCCCATGGCAATTGAAAACGTACGGCCTTGGTGGACAAACGCTTGAGTATGGAATTGTATGAACGCTCGAAGTCCGCGCCGGTTCGGTCCATCTTGTTGATAAAACAAATGCGCGGCACTTTGGCTTCGTCGGCGTAGCGCCAGTTGGTTTCCGACTGCGGTTCCACTCCGGCCACGCCGTCAAAAACCACAATCGCGCCGTCAAGCACGCGCATCGAACGCTTCACTTCGGCGGTGAAGTCAATGTGGCCGGGAGTGTCGATGATATTGAAAGTAAACTTTGGTTCTTTCGAAGTTCGGTCAGGATTTAAGGACGGCGTCCAGTTGCAGGAAATAGCGGCGGCGGTAATGGTGATTCCGCGTTCGCGTTCCTGTTCCATCCAGTCGGTCACGGTGTCGCCCTCGTGCACTTCGCCTATCTTGTGGCTCATGCCGGTATAGAAAAGCACGCGCTCGGAAGTAGTGGTCTTGCCGGCGTCGACGTGCGCGACGATACCGAAGTTACGGACTTTTTCTAGTGGAAATTCACGGGCCATGGGTTAGTTTCTAGTTAGTAGTTTTTAGTTTTTAGGAATACCTTCTTGATTTAAAAAAGCGCCACCAAAGACGCAGAAAAGAAAGTGCGAGTACTATACGGTAAATGTTATCGGAGTGCAACTGACCGGCGCCGCAAAAGCAATGAGGTATCATTAGTAAATAGCATTTTGAATGTCGCATGAGTGACGCGAAAAAGTATGACGTTGTGGTAATCGGCGCCGGAGCCGGAGGGTTGACCGCGGCTGTAGGGTTCGCCAAAGCTGGGCGGAAAGTTTTGCTCGTGGAGCGCGAGCACTTGGGCGGCGAATGTACGCATTCCGGTTGTGTGCCTTCAAAGGCCCTGCTTCACATCGCGAAAAGTTACTACGCCGCGAAGCAAATCGCCGGCGATTCGGCTAAAAGCAAAAAATATCGCGACGGCGCGCTCGAATACGTGCGCTCTAAAATCGCGGCGATTGCAGAGACCGAGACCAAGGAACATTTTGCGTCACTTGGCATTGATGTAGTAAGCGGTGAAGCGAAATTTATTTCGCGCTGCGCAATTAAAGTCGGGAAAGTTACCTACGAATATAAAAAAGCGGTTATCGCGACCGGTTCTTCTCCCCGACTTATTAAAGTTCCCGGCCTTAACGAAAAGGATGTTCTTACCAACCGGAATCTTTTTAAGCTTGAAAAACTCCCCGAAAAACTGCTGATTATCGGGAGCGGCCCGATCGGCATGGAAATGGGCGAAGCCTTTGCACTTTTTGGCACACGCGTCACCATCGCGACCGTTGACGAACGTTTCGCGAAACTTGAAGACCCGAAAGTCGCCGCTACTCTTGAGAAAAAATTCAAGGAGCTTGGAATAAAAGTGATAAAAGACGCCTACATCTCGCGTGTTGATAACAAACTCGCTCTTTTTGACATCAAAAGAAACGGTGAAGTGATCGGCGCGGAACGCGTGGCCTACGACCAGATCCTTATTGCGATTGGTCGCGTGCCGAATTTGCCGAAGGGCCTGGAGGAAGCAAAAATCGAGCACAATGAACAGGGCATTTTGGTGAATAAACAATTCAGAACGAGCAACAAGTCGGTGTTTGCTGTCGGCGACGTCGCTTCAGCGCTTAAATTCACACACGTTTCGGGAGATAGCGCGCGTTCGGTTGTCGCTTTTGTGCTCTCTCGCGGATTTATTCGCGCGAAGAAAAAAGCCGTACCGAAAGTTACTTACACATTGCCGGAAGTGGCGCAGGTCGGGCTTTCTTACGACGAGGCAAAAAAGAAATACGGTGAGCGGGAAATTATGCGTCTGGAAATCCCTTACGAGCAGAGTGACCGCGCGATTGTTGAAAGCAAAACCGACGGCTTGATGGTGGTTGTCGCGAAACGTATAAGCGGTAAAGTGCTAGGCGCCAACATCATTGGTGAGCGCGCGGGTGAACTAATTTCTCTTTTCACGCTCGCCATCGATAACAAACTGTCGCTATGGCGTTTGCGCAAACTGATTTACGCCTACCCCACTTACGCACTTATCGTGCAGAAGGCCGGCGATTTGTTTTTGGCAAAACAAATCGCCGGACTCAAAGCCGACTTGTTTTACCTTTTCAAAAAGAATTTACCGAAACTCATTGCGCTTATTTTCTGGGGCTCGCTTATCTACGCTTTCCAACACTACAAAGCGACAAACGGCCTCTCCTACGGCGATATGCTCTATTCGCTTTATGATTTTTTTACCATGAGTATGTGGGGGCCGGTAATTTTCATGACGCTTTATGCAGTCCGGCCGCTTGTACTTTTCCCCGCTACTCTCCTCACCGCTCTTTCCGGCGCCATCTTTGGATTTTGGTGGGGAGTTTTATACACCATTATCGGCGAGAATGCTTCGGCGAACTTCGCTTACTGGATCGGCAGATTTTTTGGCAAAGATTTGCATCTCGAAGACAGCTTCTTTGGCAAATGGATCGAATGGCTCCGCGAACGTCCATTTGGTTCGGTGCTTTTTATGCGGCTTTTCTATTTCCCGTTTGACCTAACGAACTACGGCAGCGGCGTAATCAGAGTTTCGTGGACAAGCTACGCGCTGGCGACTGTTATAGGAATTATGCCCGGACTCACCACCTTCGTAGCGCTTGGCGCCGCTGTTGATATTGAAGTATTAAAAATGGACGGGCTTTCCTTCATGGTTTTTGACCCGAAGTACTTGGCTCTTTCTGTGGGAATTTTTGCGATCTCTCTTCTGCTCTCGCGCAAATTTCGCAAACACAAATTTATAAATTAGTCAGACTAGTTTACCAATAAACTAATCTGACTAATTTAATTTATCGAGAAAGCGGTTGCCAAAAGGCAACCGCGGGTGAAAGACCAAAAGATATTTATTGGGGAAATTTATCTACTCTTATGCGAGTAGGGACGCGATGCTATAGCAACGCGAATAGCAGTAGGTCTTTAAATTTATTTGACCACAAAGTGGTTAGAAGGAACGGAAGAACTACCCATTAGAACCGCTCCATCTGGCATTTGGTTACGCACTTGAACAAAAACTGTCTCGGGTGTATACCACTCAACAATTCCAACAAGGCGGAGGCGAGAATGTTGAAGCTGGTCTTTCTCATGATGACGGTACTGGCGATCTTCGCGCAGTCCGATAATTTTTCACCGCAACGTATAGTCAGAGTTGGCGGCATCGTCTGCGACGACGCTTCCGGGGTGGTGAATTACCTTCAGTGGAATCAGGAGTTCAATTTCACTCCGGAACACAGCAAGTTTAAGCTGTGGCTGCCGCAATGCGACTACTACAAATTTTCGCGGCTCTGGGTCCTCGAGGACGACTTTTCCTTCCGCAAGGAAGCAGGGCGTTTGTTCATCGTCGGCGCGATCAGGCTGCCGCACTCCAAGCGAGTGCGGTATGGCGTCGTCCGGGTCATACCCCTAACCGGCGAGATGGCGCGGCTTTGGCCGCGCCCTTTTGTTTGTTAAAATCTTTGGATGAAAAAACATAACGGAAGTTGTCACTGCCAGACGGTGACTTGGGAAGCGGAGGCAGATATTGATGAAGTGATGGAGTGTAATTGTTCGCATTGTTCGCGCAAAGGTTTTTTGCTTAAGTTCATACCGGCGAGTCAATTTAAACTTCTTTCCGGTGAGGACAATCTAACCGAATATCGTTTTAATAAAAAACACATCGCACACCGGTTTTGCCAAACTTGCGGTGTGCAATCTTTCGGACGCGGCAAGGACCAAGAAGGTAACGAGACCATCGCACTCAACGTGCGCTGTATCCCCGATTTAGATATAGACACACTAAAAATCAACAAATTTGACGGTAAGAGTTATTAAACTAGTCAGACTAGTTTAATGGTTGGTAACAATCGGCTGGACATTTCTGCCCATAGGCATATATTTGCGAGCAGGGGGCGAGGAGGATACATGGAAAAGTTTCTTTTCGCTGTTGCGATGACGATGCTGACCGTCAGCTCCTTCATGGAGCTCTTGTTCGGAATCGAGGAGGCCGGCGAGGAATCGCCGGCCGACTTTGTTTTACTCTATCCCCATGTACTGAGAATGTAGCCGAAGGCTATGAAAAGCACCAAGTAGTAACCGCCCTGTATCAGGAATCGCGCCCATTTAACTTCTTTTCTGT
>CAYZRD010000045.1:0-5793 GCA_964480015.1 uncultured Candidatus Saccharibacteria bacterium | reverse complement strand
GGCCGTCATTAGCGCTTTCGGTAATAAAATAATGGACTAAGTTTTTACCTATCATTGATAATAGGTAAAATTTGGTCTGAAAAAAATTGCAAAAGATTATCATTGCCGTATCAGTAGCAAAACGACACCAGTATGTTTGTTGATGAAATAAAAATTTACGCGCGTGCCGGCGATGGCGGAGAAGGCGTTGTCAGGTGGCGCCAGGAAAAATTTAAGCCCAAGGGAGGTCCGGCGGGCGGCAACGGCGGAAAGGGCGGCGACGTTTACGTGCGTGCCGTACGCGATCTTGGATTACTGGCAAAGTATAAAGGAGCCAAGGTTTTCAGGGCTAAAAATGGAGAAGACGGCCGAAGCCGCAGCCAATTCGGCAAAGGCGGGGAGGATTGCTATATTGACCTGCCGGTCGGCTCAAAGGTCACCGACACGAAACGCGGCCGCATTTACGAATTAACCGACGACGGCCAAGTTGAAAAAATTTTGCAGGGCGGAGGCGGCGGCTTGGGCAATGAATATTTTAAATCATCCACCAACCGAGCGCCGCTAAAGTCAACGAGAGGCAAGCTCGGTGAGGAAGGCGAGTTTGATGTCGAGTTGTCTTTGGTAGTGGATGTCGGCCTTGTCGGCTTGCCGAATGCCGGCAAATCGACTTTGCTCAATTCATTAACAAACGCAGCTTCTGCCGTCGGCAGCTATCCCTTTACAACATTGGAGCCGCATCTTGGCGACTTCCACGGCTATCTTTTGGCTGACATACCCGGACTGATTGCGGGCGCGTCGCAAGGGAAGGGGCTTGGCCACAAGTTTTTACGCCACATCAAACGCACCAAAATGCTACTGCATCTAATTTCGCTTGAAAATGACGATATAAAAACTGCATATTCTACAATTTTTAATGAGTTGGCTAATTATGATAAATCACTTACTGATAAAGAGCACTGGATTATCTTAACTAAAAAAGACCTTGTAGAACAAGCTAAAATTGACTCCGCTTTAACTGCCGTTGACATATTTCAGAATCGTGTGTTTGTAATCTCCTGTCAAACTGGCGATGGGGTGAAAAATTTAGCCGATTCTCTTGTCGAACACTTGCGCAAGGGGTAGTATTGGGCGCATGAATAGCTACACGCCGACCATCGGACTTGAAGTTCATGCCGAACTCAAAACCAAAAGCAAAATGTTTTGCGGCTGCAAGAATGATCCTCACTCCGGAAAAGCAAACGAAAACACTTGTCCGGTGTGTTTGGCACATCCCGGTACTCTTCCAAGAGTCAATAAAGAGGCAGTGAGAAAAATTTTGGAAGTCGGTGTCGCTCTGCGCGGCGAAATTGCTAACTTTAGCGAATTTGACCGCAAAAATTATTTTTATCCTGATATACCGAAAGCGTATCAAATAAGTCAGTATCAGTACCCGTTTGTTAAGGGCGGCGAGTTGGCAAGTGTACGACTAACACGCGTTCATTTGGAAGAGGACACCGCCCGCAGCCAACACGAGGGGGGAGAAAGCATTGTCGATTTCAACCGTGCCGGCGTACCGCTTATGGAGCTGGTTACAGAACCGGTCATTCATGATTCCAAAACAGCGGTCATCTTCGCAAGGGAACTTCAACTTTTGCTACGAACTCTAGGTGTGTCAAGTGCCAACATGGAAAAGGGCGAGATGCGCGTGGAGGCGAACATCTCTATAAGTAGCAGCGATAAGCTTGGTACCAAAGTTGAGGTCAAAAACCTAAATTCTTTTAAATCTGTAGAGCAAGCGATAGAGTACGAAATTTCTCGTCAAACCGAGATAATTAGTAATGGCAACATAATTTTGGCGGAAACCAGAGGCTGGGATGAAGACAAGGGGAAGACTTTTTCTCAACGTGAAAAAGAGACGGCTAAAGATTACCGTTACTTTCCGGATCCCGACATACCAAAATTTAGTTTGAAAAAGATGGAAGAGTTCAGCAGAGGCAATTTAGAGGCCGCTATGCCCGAATTACCGTCACAATTGCGTCAAAAATGGATTGTTCTCGGCCTTAATGCGGATCAGACGGAGACTCTTTTGAATAACTCAAACATTAAAGCTTTTTTCGAGCAGACCGCTGCATACTTCGAGGGCGATAACGCTAAAATCAAAATGGCGGCTAATTATCTGACATCTGATGTGGTCGGACTTTTAGCCGGCGATGTAATGCCGGAATTAAATAGCGAGTATGCTACAGAGTTTGCCAAACTGATTCGAATGCTATCGGAAAATGCCATAACATCGCGTACAGCCAAGGATTTATTAACCGATGTAGTCTTCAATGGCGCTGATCCGGAAATGCTGGCAAAAGAAAGAGGGCTCATACAAAAAAGCTCCAGTGAGGACCTTTTGCCCCTTGTTAAAAACATTGTTGAGGCAAATCAGAGCGTGGTGGCCGATTATCGTTCAGGGAAGGAGGCCGCGTTGCAGTACCTTATCGGCCAGGCCATGAAGGAGACTAAGGGAAGTGCCAATCCTGCAGTTTTGGCCGAACTGTTTAAAACCCTTCTGAAGTGAGGTTGTTCACAGTCTGGTCCCGACATAGCTAGGAAGCGCCTGTTCCTTTTAGTAGAATAAACATGGTATGGACCGAATCTCGGTAAATGGAGAAAACTTTGTAAAAGCGAGCTTAATTGCCCGAGAACTCGGCTATACGAGTGATTATGTCGGGCAGCTCTGCCGCAGTAAGCAGGTAGAAGCCAAGCTGGTTGGACGTAGCTGGTACGTTAATGAAAAGTCGATCAGAGCCCACAAAGAAGGCAGATATCGCAGCACCGCACAAAAGTCCAAAATTGAAGTCAAAAAAGCCCTTAGTTTAATAGATGATTTTACCACCCCAAATTATTTGAAGAGGGTTGTCGCCACTGCAAAATACGAAGCGGATACCGAGCCGGTTTTTCCAATAATAAAAAAAGCTGAAGAATCTGAAACAACTAATAAAATAAAGCCAATTCGGATAAATCCAATAATTGAAGCCGAATCGCATAAGCTACCAACCGCCGTCAACAAGCAAACATTTTCGCACCAAAGTGTTCCGAACGGAAGGCGAATCACGAGTGTCTTGCACAAACCGGCTTTAATATCAGCACGTTCCAACCAAATAAATCAAAGTGTTAACGTTCGCATTAAGCAAAATCGCAAGGGAACAAGCTTTAGTTCCAGCAAATTTGCTACCGTCACGCTTACAGGATTGTTTGTAGCTGCATTAGCCGTTTCGATACTTTCGTTAACTTTGGAATCCAGAGTAACAATTTTAAATGGAGCTCCTGAACAATCATTAAATTTTAACTATAAATTGTTAAAAAACGCTATCTTTGAATATATAAAATAATGTTTTTCTCGTTTTGCCGAGAATTTTTATTATTATTTTTTTACGATTAAGTTTTTTCGCTTTGATTTGTTTTGGGATATTTGTATGGTATTAAGTCAAAGCCTGGTTTTTTTTAAATTTAGTTTTTGATTTTCATTTTGTTTTGTTCAATTTGTGGTTTAATTTCAGTTAAAAAATAATCCACAACGTAGCTCAAATTTTGGCGGTCAATAAGACGACTTCACTATAGAATTACTAGGAAGTTCGTATGACAGAGCCGATCGCGAAAAGCGATGAAAATTTGAATAACTTTGTTTCGATTCGCAAGGCCGCGGAGAGGGTTGGCTATACTTCAGACTACGTGTCCAGGCTCGCGCGTCAGGGCAAAATCCAGGCGAGGCGCGATGGCAAGCAGTGGCTTGTCGACGTTGACTCCTTAAAACTTTTTTTTCTTGCCGCTGAGGCTCAAAAACGAGCTTTTAAGGACAGAGTAAGAAAAGAACGCAGGCTTGAACAAATAAAATTTAAGCGCTTGGCGATTGCAAGGCCCGGCGGAGATGTGCAAACACAAAGCGCAAGCGCTTTCTTGGAAGCCCTGGCCGTTACCGCTTGCGTGGTTTTGCTTTTTTTTCTCGGAATGCATTGGCGCTCTGCGGAACTGAAAGGACAAAATTTGGCAGGCGGCGTACAGCAAGTAGGCGCGGAAATTTCCGGTGTCGTTCAATTGTCAGACATAAATTTTAAAGACCTGCCGCAAAAGTTTCCGACACTGTCTGCTAACGTACAAAACTTGCCGTCCTCGCTTAGTACGTCTGGCCAGGTTGCTTCGTTGGCGGCTTCTTCCGGTTCATTGTTTTCCGACATCTGGTGCGGTTTTAAATTGCTTTGGAATAAAAATGATGCGTGCTTGGAAATTCCACCGACGGAATACGCTCTGGTAATCCCGAAAAAGGAACCGTCCGTCACGAATCAAAAAGCCGATAAGGCTTCAGGAGAAAACGCTGGCGCATCGCCGGTCACTTATGTCGTTAATGAATACGTCACCAACCCTGTCACCGTCATAAGGGAAGAAGTTGACAAGGTGGCCAGGCAAGAAGTAGTGACGGTGAAGGAGTTTATCGAAGTCCAAACGGACGCTACGCATGATTCCATTAACTTACTCTCCCAAGGCCTTGGCGAATCCTTTAACACGCAAACTTTAACTGTTTCCGGAGCGGCCACATTTTCCGGTCTCACGGTCGGCAACGGCGACCTCTTTCAAGTGAACAGCTCGGGCGCTATTGCGGCCGCAACCGGCATCACCAGCAGCGGCACCATCACTTTCTCTTCGCTGACCGGCGGATTTCTAAAAGCGAACGGCAGCGGCGTCCTTTCCGCTACCTCCATAGATATCAGCGACGATACGAACCTGTCCGTCACGGCAACCGGCTTGGGGCTTTCCGGCGACGCCATCGCTCTCACGTCCGGCTACACCATCCCCCTCACCGCCAGTACAACCAATTGGAACACTGCGTACGATGACTGGTTTGCTTCCAATGCCAATTGGGACGCCGCTTACGCTTCCACTACCGCGCTCACCAACTCATACATAAGAGGATTATTCTCCAACACTGCCACCGGCCTCACCTACAACTCATCAACCGGCGCCACTTCTCTCACGTCCGGCTACACCATCCCTCTCACTGCTTCAACGACAAACTGGAACGATTTTTTCAATACGCCGAGCGGACGCATAACTGCCGGTGACGCCCTCACCTGGAGCGGCAACACTCTCAACTTCGACGGCGGCAATTCTCCGGGAGGAGAATTGGGCGGCACCTGGGCCAGCCCGACGATTGACGATTCGCTCGCGGTATCGAGCTGGACCCTCACCACTTCTTCAATCGCCGACTCGCTCACCGTCACCGACGACGACTGGATCGGCCTCGGTTCCGCCGCGGGCCGCATCGTCTTTGACGACCAAGCGACTGATAGCGTTAGCATCATGGATGCTAACGTCGGGATTGGGACGACAGGACCGCAGTATTCATTAGAAGTTAACGGCAGAAGCCGCTTCCTCTCGACGTCTGCCGGAGGAGCAACCACCGGCAAAGGTCTTGAGATTTTCTACTCCTCATCGGCTGATCGCGGGATCATCTTTGCCTATGATCGCGATGCCGCCGCCGCAAAAGATGTCGCTATTGGCGGTAATGGTAGTAGCAATTTACTATATATCAAGTCTGACGGCAGTGTCGGCATCGGGACGAATAGTCCGGGCAAGAAGCTTCATATAGTAGGTACTGACGGCGGGGCCAGTTTTCCAGGCTCATTGCGAATAGATGACGATTCGGCTTTAGCGGCCGATAACGGAGGAGCGATTACTTTCGGGTATGTTTTTAACTCATCAGGAGGTATTACATTCGGTCCGGGAATTAGAGGCGTAAAAGAAAACGCTACGGATGGCGACGTTGGCGCGGGAGTTGCTATTTTCACCCGC
>CAYZRD010000044.1:3117-5852 GCA_964480015.1 uncultured Candidatus Saccharibacteria bacterium | reverse complement strand
ACGCTGTCGTCAACAAAATTACTGACTGCTGGTACAAAAGCAAAAACGCCGAAGGCAACTGCAATTACCCCGGCAAAAATAGAAAGTTTGATAATGTTAGTCATAATTTTTTATAAATTTGTAAGCAATGTTTGCTTTCTGCGTTCGTTCGGAAATGAACAATGTGACTTGTTCATTTCACTCACTCACTTGAAAGTAATTCTCACCGGATCATTCCGGATATCGCAGACGAAATATTCGTCGTCGGTATCCAAAATTATCTTTTGAAAAACAGGGTGGTGGCCGCGAATCGTCTTCGACGATTCGCGGCCAACCGAAGGTCAGTACGGCCTGGCGTCCTGCCAGTCCGGCTGCCAGCGGCCGCCGGTCAGGCGATTGATGAAGGGGCGCCCAACGTGCACTTCACGCTGGGCATCCCAATGCACCTTGCCGTCGCTTCCGATGAAACACACGGCGGGACGGCCCAAGGGCGAGGTGTGGACCGCACGCGGCGACTTGCAGTCTATCTCGCGATAGCTGCCAGGGTTGCCGACGACGCAGTAGGCGACAGTCCAGACAGGGACTTTCGTTCCCTTTTTGACGGCCGTCGGCTGGTCGCAGGAAATTTCGGCGCAATCTTTCTGCCTGGCATCGGCGGCAACCACTGATGCGAGGTAGAGAAAAGATGCCGATGCCACCGCGAGAGCGGCGAGTGCGCGGATCATGGCGCGTCTCCTGTTGTGCCGCCGCAGGCGGCGTTGATAGAAGGAACATTCCCGTTCGCATCGCTGCGAACGGAAACGTGTGTTTGCGTTCGACGCGATTGCGACGAACTTTCTTTTAACAATTCGGCTAGTCTAACGCACAGTGAACCGCGCTACTCATGAAGAGATAATTAACCTAATACGACTGAGGCGCACGGTTTATAAAAAGCCGAGTTCCGAAAAGGAAGCTCGTCACATAAGGATATTCTGATGAGGAGATCTCTAGCGGCTACTATAGCTCGCAAGAACAAGACCGCGACAATATATCAGGTTTCCGTAGATTTGTCAACTTCTCAAACCTATGTTCTAAATTACGGACATAAATTACAAACGTCCGACGCCCGCAACACTTAATAATGATGGACATCCGATGTCCATCATTTTTACGGAATGTCGGGCCGCTGTAATGAAAATATCTTTATTTATAGGGCTTTTTTGGAGATCAGGGATGCTTCGACAATAAACCGATCCTCCTTAGAACCAAAACTATTGCAAGTCGCTAAAGTGAGTTTCGCTTTCCCACTCCCTACAGGCACGGCCACTTCACTCGCTTTGGCCTTATACACACGCTCCACTTGATAAATATATTCCGTATCAGTTGAGCGCAAGCGAATGGTGTCGCCCCAGGTTAATTCTTGGATGCCATTGAAGGCCTGGAAGTTTTTGTTAAAAACATTCGGCAAGTAACTTGAGTGTCCAAGAATAAAAATATTACCGGTATTTTTAAAGTCGGCAGAGTCGGGATGACGGACGACGCCCGAGAGAAGCGCGTTATCAAGGTCGGCGATTTTGCGCGAAGTCGGGTTGAGTACCGTCAAAGTTTTCCCTAAGCTATCGAAAGTAATGCTGACGGGATGCGGGTCCGCGTTGTTGAGGTCGGTGTGTGGCAATTCGGATTTCTCCTCTTCGATTACTTCCTTTGTTCCGTCGTTACTTACTTCCTCCTCTTCGGTCTCTCCACTAACCGGTTCGGGGATAATGTCGAGCGAATACAAAACCGCGTAAGAAATGAGTACGATAAAGAAAAACACCATCAAAAACGGTGCCCAGCGCTCGGAAATATCTTGATAGAGACTCATAGTAAAATTATAGCGCGAAATAGTACAATAAATTTTAACAATTGACAACCATGGTAAACCTGTGTACAGTTTCAGCTATTATAGCGTTCAAAGCTGAACGTGTTCTCGTATATCAGAAATTGCTCTTCCCCATTTCTAGCGAGATGGGCGGTTTCTGTGTACGTCGGCATAATTATCAAACATCATGAATCAGGTAACTGAAGAATCAAAAAGTTGGTGGCTGAAGCTGTTGGCGGTTTTGGGCTTCGCCGCTCTTATCATTTTCGCCGTTTGGCTCGCTGTGCAGATAGTCCGTGTCGCTCCCGGCGCCTTCACCAATCTCGCCAACCTGGCCGAGAATGTGCAAAAAGGCCGCGAAGCGCAGAACGAGATTGTCATCAAAAGCAATGATAGCGTTATTAACTCAAAAGAAGCTTTTGTCATCGCCTGGTCCGACCTTAAACGCGATGGCGCCTATACCCTTTCTTATGAATGCGCCGACGATGTGTCTCTAAGCGTTCGTGTAGGCGGCGAGATAATAGCGCTTGATTGCGGTGAAACTTTTGTATTGCCAAAAGATACTTTCTCGGTTGACGCCAGCCTGACTTCGGAAAAAGAAAGGTTCGTGGATGTGGTTTACAAAATCGCTTTCATAAAGAAAAACGAGAGCAAGGCGGCCTTTGAAACGAAGAAGACCGTTACCGTGGTTAACGCCGCAATTGCCAATGGCATTGCCGCTAAAGATGATGAAGTGCAGACCGATGATGAGCCCAAGGAGGAAGTGAAGCCGATCGCCACTTCAACTCCGACATCTGCTCCAAAAACTTACTACAAATACGTCTACACTTACAAAAAGCCGGTTTCCGATCCTAATGGTTACACCGATCTCACGACCAAATTCATCGGCATTGGAAATGTAAAAAACGGCAACTTT
>CAYZRD010000044.1:0-3017 GCA_964480015.1 uncultured Candidatus Saccharibacteria bacterium | reverse complement strand
CACCGATCTCACGACCAAATTCATCGGCATTGGAAATGTAAAAAACGGCAACTTTATCGCTTACGAAAAACTTGACGCCGGCGAAGAAGGCGCGATGCAGTTTGCGGTAAAGAACGCCGGCACCAAAACTTCCGGCGCTTGGACATATAAAATCTCGCTTCCAGATGGCACCGACATTACTTCAAAAGCCCAAACTCCGCTTTTGCCGAACGAACAAGCTACCCTTACGGTTATCTTCCCTGACGCCGGCAAAGAAGGCACGCGCAAAATCGAAGTCTGGATAGGCGGCGACGCTAACACCAACAATAACCACTTCGAAGCTATTTTTGAGGTAGTATCGTAAGTTGCAGAATAAAAAGAAAAAGCGCGGGGCCTGAAGGCCCCGCGCTTTTCTTATCCGAGGTTAAACCTCGGATTTTTAAAGTTTCTGTTTAATTTGCTCGATTTCATTGGCAAAGTTTGTACCTACAGTTACACGCACTAATTCCAGTTCGATAGAACGAAATAGGTGATCTTTGAAAGCATCGACGTCTTTTACCCTTTCCCTGCGGTGTGAGTTTCCATCTATTTCTATAGCTAAAACTACTTTATTGGACTCAACACACCAAATCAAAAAATCAACGTGTCGTGAGCGAATCTTACCCCAGCTGGAAGCTCTATCGCGTCCACTATCAATCGAGTCTATAAAATCACCAAGACGAACTTTTGGAAAAATGGCAAAGCGTCTGCTGTCCAAAGAGGCAATCAATAATCGGTAAAATTCACGTTCTGATTTCGTAAAAAAGAAAGATTTGAGTCGGTATGGCAATCTCTCCTCAACTTTTTCCTTTAAAGTTTTTTTATACTTATACGCCGCAATTACAAAGATGATAACAAGTATGGCTATTGCGACCAGCGTCAATGTTAAGTCCATATCATAAACCTAGCACTTTTCTCTATTTTTTCCAGATCGACAAAGCGGTCCTCCAATTCTCACTGCACGTTGTCGACTACACTGTGTCGAGGTCACACGCTGTCGAGGTCGAACCTCGACAGGTTTGGGGTTTGATTCCTCCGGAGCGTGGTGGAAGATTCGTTCTGCACGCACCGATATGAATAAAAATGTCGGAGCAGAGTCTTTGATCTTTGAGCGTGGTCGCCAGCGAATACCTCACATATGGGAGATGGTAGCCCATATCAGCTGGTCGGTCGATCGAGATCGTCTTGACGCTGCGGCATCGTACTACAGTTCACTTTTATATATCCAAATTCGCTAACTTCGCGTTAGATTGAATGAATGACTTCCTATTCGCCACATCCGTTCCCATCAGAATATCGAAAACCCTATTCGCCTCTTCGGCGTCGTCAATAGTGACTTGTTTTAGAAGCCGGTTTTCCGGATTCATGGTGGTCTCCCAAAGCTCTTCAGCGTTCATTTCACCGAGACCTTTATAACGTTGGATGCGAACTTTTGACAAAGCTCTTTTCGACTTTTCTTCAGTTTCTTCGATTTCCTCCTCCGGTTCTTCCTCCGCCTCTTCAGTCAATTCATCAATTTCATCCTCTTTAGGCGCTTCGTCACCTAGTAAGTTAAATTTCTCGGCATCCGTATACGCGTACATCACTTCCTTGCCGCGCTGAATTTTATAAAGCGGCGGCTGGGCAATGTAAACATAACCATTCTCAATCAAGCTGCGGAAGTAGCGATAGAAAAGCGTGAGTAGGAGCGTGCGAATGTGCGCGCCGTCAACGTCGGCGTCGGTCGCGATAATGAGTTTGTGGTAGCGGAGTTTGCTTTCATCAAAGACGTCGCCGATCGCGGTACCGAGCGCGATAACCAAGTTCTTTATCTGCTCGCTGCCGAGCATTTTGTCTATGCGCGCGCGCTCGACGTTGAGGATTTTGCCTCGTAGAGGCAAGATCGCCTGGGTACGGCGGTCGCGTCCCATCTTGGCCGAACCTCCGGCAGAATCGCCTTCCACGATAAAGAGCTCTGATTCTTCCGCGCTCTTGCTTTGGCAGTCGGCGAGCTTTCCCGGAAGCGACATACCCTCGAGCGCGCCCTTTCGGAGCACGCTGTCTTTCGCGGCCTTGGCGGCCTTGCGAGCCTTCACCGCTATTATCACTTTGTTGATGATGGCTTTGGCGTCGTCCGGATTCTCTTCAAGGTAGGCGGCAAAAGCGTCGCCGAACACTGATTCAACGGCGCCGCGCGCCTCAACGCTTCCGAGCTTGGCTTTGGTTTGTCCTTCAAATTGGATTTCCGGCATTTTCACCGAAACAACCGCCGTAATACCCTCGAGTACGTCTTCGCCGGTAAAGCCGCCGTCTTTTTCTTTGATTAGATTGTTCTTTTTGCCGTAATTATTTAACGTGCGGGTGAGCGCGGTCTTGAAACCGGTCACGTGCGTGCCGTGTTCGGGATTGTAAATGTTGTTGGCAAAAGCGCTGATGCGGGCGGAGATATCATCCACGTACTGTAGGGCAACCTCGACGGAAAGCACCTTGTCATCGACATTTTGCTTCTCGACGTAAAAAATATTTTTGTGAATCGGTGTTTGGTATTGGTTGTTGAAAGCGACGAGCGAGCGCAGTCCGCCTTCAAAGTAAAAGGTCATGTGCGGCACTTCGAGCTCCTCATCGGCAAGAAATTGCTTGCCGCGCAGGTCAAGTTTAGCTTGCGCTTTTTCATCAAGTTCGCGCGCGTCAATGACGGTGAGGCGCATACCTTTCACCAAATATGCCTGCTGTCGCATATGCGCGACAATACGCTTCCAATCGTAGGCAATTTCACCGAAGATTTTTTCGTCTGCCAAAAAGGTAACGATTGTGCCTTGAGTTTTGGACGGGCCGACCTTTTTTACTTTGGCTTGCGGTTTGCCGATGTTGTACTCCTGAATGAAATAGCCGCCGTCGCGATGCACCTCGGCAATGAGATGCGAGGACAGCGCGTTCACGACCGAGACGCCGACGCCGTGAAGGCCGCCTGAAACTTTATAACCCTCACCGCCGAATTTTCCGCCAGCATGAAGCGTGGT
>CAYZRD010000043.1:1567-5966 GCA_964480015.1 uncultured Candidatus Saccharibacteria bacterium | reverse complement strand
GTCCGAGGCGCCAAGACCAAAGGCGCCGGCGAAGAGCACTTCCAGAGTCGAAGAAATTCGCCTTGCCGTATTCAGCGTTTTTATATCAAGCAGCTGCGCTTTGATTTTTTCCGGAGAATTTAACTTGCCTTGGAGCTTGATAATTTCCGCCGGGTCGATATCGAGGACGCCCTTTTTCACCGCCGTTGTCGCTTTTTGGTCCGCGTATCTGCTCCAGGCGTGTTCGAGGCTCATGGTCGAGCACATAAAAACCGTGAGCTGCCACTGCTGCTCCAGTTCCGCGAGCAGTTCTTTGGTGATTTTATCGTTCGGGTTCCTGACGGCGACCGAAAGGCGTTTGTTCTTCAGTTCAAACGCCACCAATTTTGCCGCCTCGGCGCGTTCTTTCGGCACGGCGAGCAGGGCTTCCGGATTTATGGTTATTCCCTTCAAGTTGATATATGCGTAACCGTATTGTTTGGAGAGGGAACGTATCAAACTTTCTTCCTCGCCCTTGCGGAACTCGGTAAATTTTTCGCTTTGTAAAACGTGCTCATCAAACTTTGGCATGATAAAAGTGAAAATACAAAAATCAAAATGCAAAAATACAGAGAAAATGCAAACTGCCTCAAGACTATTTTAAGTGATAGAATGCGGCAATGAAAGGCCATAATTGGAACATTACGGAGCTGGGAAATTTGAAGACGGCGGTTAAGGAGATACTGGCGCTCAGCGCCGCCGGAAGCGCAGCTTCCGGCGGCGCCCGGGTTCTCGCGCTACACGGCGAGCTCGGCGCCGGCAAAACTACCTTTGTGCAAGAATTGGGAAAACTTTTGGGCGTCGAAGAGGCGATAACCAGCCCGACTTTCGTGATTATGAAACGCTACGCCGCCAAAGACGGCGGTTTCAAAACCCTGGTTCATATTGACGCTTATAGGATTGAAAATATTGACGAAATGAGAGTAGTAGGTTTTGAAGCGCTGCTCAAAGAAAGCAATACTATTATATGTATTGAATGGGCGGAGAAAATCGCCGAGCTGTTGCCGTTAGGTTCAATTCACCTGTACTTTGAATTTGATGAAGGCAGCAGAACACTTAAATGCAAAATTTAAATTTCAAAATTGAAAATGACAATGTTAAATGCAAAATTTTGAATTTTTATTTGTCATTTTTCATTTTGTTTTTTTTATTTTAAATTATTATGCCAAAGCATAAAAAGAAGACTCTGGTTCTCCTCGACGCGCACGCGATTTTGCACCGGGCCTATCACGCGCTGCCCGACTTCACATCCCCCGGCGGCGAGCCGACCGGCGCGCTTTTTGGCGTCGTGTCGATGCTTATAAAAATCATTGAAGACCTGAAGCCCGACTACATCGCCGCTTGCTACGATCTTCCCGGACCGACCTATCGACACGACGCCTTCGACGGTTATAAAGCTAAGCGGGCAAAAGTTGAAGACGCGCTCGTTCTCCAAATCGAGCGTTCGCGGGATATTTTTGCATCTTTTCACATTCCGGTTTATGAGCATCCCGGTTTTGAAGCCGACGACATACTCGGCACCATTGTTGAAAAAAATAAAAAGGA
This sequence comes from uncultured Candidatus Saccharibacteria bacterium, assembly GCA_964480015.1. Taxonomy (GTDB): domain Bacteria; phylum Patescibacteriota; class Minisyncoccia; order Phycocordibacterales; family UBA918; genus OLB19. The sequence continues at coordinate 4,403 of CAYZRD010000043.1, read as the reverse complement.
CAAGAATCTGGATATCATCATCGCTTCCGGAGACATGGACACGCTTCAGCTCGTCGATAAAAAACACGTGCGCGTGTATATGCAAAAACGCGGCGCCGAGGTCGCGATGTACGACGAAGCCGCGGTCAAGGAAAAATTCGGTTTTGGCCCGCTCTTAACCATCGATTACAAAGGCCTCCGCGGCGACCCGTCGGATAACATCCCAGGCGTGCCTGGAGTCGGCGAGACGAGCGCGCTGAAATTGATACAAACTTTTGGCAGCATCGAAAAAATCCAATCGGCGATAAAAAAACAAGGCGTCGAAGCGGTCGCCAAAAAAGCCGGCATCCAAAAGCGCTTTGTTGAGCTAGTCGCCGCCCACCCTGAAGAGGCCACTTTTTCCAAGATGCTCGCGACCATCCGCAAAGACGCGCCGATAGATTTCAAACTTCCGCAGAAAAATTGGCGCCAGGAAGTCGATACCGAGGCCGTCCTTTCGCTCTTTAGCAAACTCGGCTTTCGCACGCTGACCGCGCGCGTAAAGAGGCTTCTCGATGTCAGCGAAAACTTCTCGCTGGAGAAAGCAAAGAGCGGCACCGCAAACGAGGATGTTAAAAAAGCCGGCATCATGCTTTGGCTGCTTGAAAGCGACCGCACCAACGCCGGCTATGACGATATCATCGACTACGGGCGATCGTATTTCGGCACCACAAATTTCAAAGAAATTTTAAAGAGCCTGGAGAGCGAGGTAAAGAAACAAGAACTTGCAACAGTGTATGAGGAAATCGAACTCCCGCTCACGCCGGTTCTTGAAAAAATGGGCCAAAACGGTATCACTTTGGACACGGTTTATCTCAAAAAACTGTCGCAAAAATTCAAAACCGAATTGCGCAAACTTGAGACCAGCATTTATGAACACGCGGGAATGGAATTCAATATCAATTCGCCCAAGCAATTAGGCGACGTGCTTTTTGACAAACTCGGCCTAAAGCCGAAGAACCAGAAAAAAACTTCGACCGGCCAACGCTCGACCAAAGAGAGTGAGCTTCAAAAAATGCGCGGCGACCACGCCATCATTGACGAACTTTTACGCTACCGCGAACTCTCCAAGCTGGTCTCGACTTACGTTGACAGCTTGCCGGCGCTTGTCGGCAAAGACGGGCGCGTGCGCACGACTTTTCTCCAGACCGGTACGGTAACCGGGCGCGTCGGCTCCAAAGATCCGAATCTTCAGAACATTCCGATAAGAAGCGAGGACGGACTCGCGGTGCGCAAGGCTTTTGTGGCGGAGAAGAGCTTCGCTTTGGTTTCCATGGATTACTCGCAAATTGAGCTCCGCATCGCGGCCATACTTTCGGGCGACCAAAAACTTATCGATATTTTTAAGCGCGGCGAGGACGTGCACCGCGGAGTCGCGCTCCGAGTTTTTGGCGTTAATGCCGACGAAGTGACCCCCGAAATGCGCCGCCGCGCCAAGGTCATCAACTTTGGCATTCTCTACGGCATGGGCGTTAATGCTTTGCGCGCCAATCTTGGAGAGGGAACGAGCCGTGAAGAGGCGCAGCAATTTTTAAACGCTTACTTCAACACCTTCACGCGGCTCGCCGAATACCTGGAAGAAACCAAAGAGTTTGCCCGCAAACACGGTTATACGACGACGCTCTTTGGAAGGAAGCGCCACTTTCCCGGCATCACTTCGGGTGCGCCGTTTATTAAGGCGGCGGCGGAGCGCATGGCCATCAACGCTCCTATTCAAGGCACCGAAGGCGACATCATGCGCATTGCCATCATCAAGCTTGATCGCTACATTACGGAAAATAAATTGGATAAAGAAGTAAGACTGCTTCTTCAAGTGCACGATGAACTGGTGTTCGAAGTTAAAAAAGAAAAACTGAAAGCCATTGTGCCCGTTTTGCGGGAAATCATGCAGAACGTGTTTGCAGGTCACGACACCAGGGAAGTGCCGATAGTGGTTGATGTTAAGGTCGGAAACAACTGGGCGGAAATGGAGCAATTTAAAATTGAAAAGTGAAAAATTAAAAAGTATGTTACGAGTATATTTCGGAAATAATGCGGTTGAGGCAAGGAAAACGGCTTTTGATTTTGCTGACACGGAATTAGAAAGCGGCAAAACTTTAGAAACTATTGATGTTGACAACTATGAGCCGGGAATTTTCGCCGACGCGGCCGGGGGAGCGTCGCTTTTCGGCGGCGAAGTGCTCTACGTCATTGATACGCCGTCCCTAAAGAGCGAAATGTACGAGGACGTTTTGAATAATCTAGAACACTTCGCCACCTCGCTGCACATTTTTGTCGTAATTGAAGGTCCGCTGCTTGCGCCGGAGCGAAAAAAATTTGAAAAGTACGCGGAGTCCTTGGAAGAATTTAAAGCCGGAGCCGCAGAGCGTTTCAACACCTTCGCGCTCGCGGACGCGCTCGCGCGCAAAGATAAAAAATCGCTATGGCTACTCTATAGCGAAGCTCGCATGAGTGGCATTCCGCTTGAAGAAATTGCCGGCGTGCTTTGGTGGCAGCTTAAAACCTTGCGCTTAGCCAGCCTTACGAGAAGCGCCAGCGAGGCGGGTGTTAAAGATTTTTCCTACAACAAAGCCAAACGCGCACTCGGAAAATTCGCGGGAGGTGAACTGGAAAAACTTTCACACTCACTTCTTTCTTTACAGCACGAAAGTCGCTTGGGGAGATGTGAGTTGGATATTGCTTTGGAGCGTTTTGTGCTTGGTTTATGAAGTTACCTTTGTCCTCACGAGTTACTAATTATTCTGGTCCAAGTGTTCCCAGAATAATAAGTACTCGCGAGCCCGCCTCGCGGTCGGCAAGCCGACTTCGCTGCGGCTCC
>CAYZRD010000043.1:0-1440 GCA_964480015.1 uncultured Candidatus Saccharibacteria bacterium | reverse complement strand
CCTGCGCAGTGTTTTTTCTGTGTGGTCCGCCCATCAGGGATCGAACCTGGGACCTTCTCCTTAAAAGGGAGCTGCTCTACCAGCTGAGCTATGGGCGGGTAAAATAGTGACGAAACTATATCACTTTGATGAAGCAAATCAACCAACAAAAGTATATCTTTCTCGACAACATCCGCAGCGCGCTAAATGTCGGCTCGATTTTTCGTAGCGCCGACGGCGCGGGAGTCGCGAAGATATATTTAGGCGGGTACACGTCGACACCGACCGATCGCTTTGGCAGAACACAAGAAGAGATCAAAAAGACTTCGCTTGGCGCTTCTGATACAGTCACGTGGGAATCTGTTTCTGACGAAGGCGCGCCAGCTTTGCTGGCGCGCCTCAAAGCCGAAGGTTTTCAAATCATCGCGGTGGAGCAGGATCCACGCGCCGTTTCCATACACGATTTCAAAGCGCCGGAGAAAATTTGCTACATTTTCGGCAACGAAATCGCCGGCGTCCGCCCCGAACTTCTCGACGTTGCAGACACTATCGTTCACATCCCCATGCGGGGAAAGAAGGAGTCACTTAATGTAGGCGTGGTCGCGGGCATTGCAATTTTTCGCTAGACTGGAGGCATCGGCGGTTCAAAATTTAAAACCTTTAGAATAGGCGCAACAAGATACAATCGGTTGACAAGAGTGGAAAAAGGCAGCAGGCTGGTACTGCCTCGGGTCTGGAACGCCCGAGGTGAGCAAAGGAGAGACCCATGACAAAAAGCGCAGCGCTGCTGCTCTTGGCAGCCTATACCGCCGTCCCGACGCCTATGCCCTCCCTGGAGTGCATACCGCTGAAGGGCGGCGGAGAAATCTGCCTGGAGCGCGGTTCCGATTGGGGGGAAGCTCCCATGAAAGAACCGCAGCAGTGCAAGGAAATAAAGGGGATACGGGTTTGCGGCGCGTAAGCGGCGTGTGATCCGAATTCTCCTGGGGGCGCGCCCCCTGGGCGCGCCCCCAACTTTTCCTTGACGGCCACCCGAGGAGGGTGTACGCTACGCTTGAGTGTGGGCCTCCTCCCGCTCTCGGGGGTCTCCTGACCCCTAAAAGTTCCAACGGCCGTAGCTGCGCGAATGCAGTTACGGCCTTATTTTTACTGGCTGGCTATTCATCCCTAGAGCTCTGCTCCGGGGTAGTTTACTGTTCAATCGATTGAACAGCAGTTTAAAACTTACGATTGAAATTCCTTTGCTAGCAAAAACGCCCTCTAACAGTCCCCCGGACTGTTAGAGGCACCCGCGTAATGCCCCGGGGTTCTACCTTGGGGGTAGAGGCCGACGTTTTTGCTCGAGCCCTGGCAGTTGACTTTTTCCTGTCAAACCGTACGCTGTGGCGGAATCAGTTCTATAAACTCGCAGTAGGAGAAGACCATGCGCCTTTTATCGGCCGCGCTAGCGGCGATGATGAG
>CAYZRD010000042.1:0-6008 GCA_964480015.1 uncultured Candidatus Saccharibacteria bacterium | reverse complement strand
TCAACTGTCTCCGAGAAATCAGCAAAAAATAACAGCCACGATGATAAGTTGTCCGTTCGTGACTTTGCCTCGAAATTCTTTTATCTCGCGTTTTTATATGTCACTAGCTCCTAGGATAAATGTTTGCAGCGCCAAAGAAGCCGTGTACGACGTCGGCTTCTCCGGCGCCGACGCCTCGGCGCACAGTGTGCGCCGCGACGCGTGGTCGCGGGTTTTGCAGGGAAAATTTTCCACGCTTGGCGGTCTCCAAAAAAATCCTTATGTAGACACCAGTCTTCCCGCCGAACTCTTGGGTCCGCGATTTTCCGGACGCGCGTACCGCGACGCGCTTTGCGCGGCGCGTATCAACCTCGCTCTTCCCGGCATCGGCGCCTACACTTTCCGCCACCAGGAACTTTTATATCTCGGTGCGTTCATGCTTTCGCATTCATCTATAGATGAGCTTGAACTGCCGATGCCGCTTAAAGAGGGCGAACATTATGTAAGTTTCAGAAATCCGGACGAAATGGCGGACAAAATCCGCTACTATCTTTCGCACGAAACGGAACGACAAAAAATCGCCGCCGCCGGCAAAAAATTGTTTGATGAATACTACAAACCGGAGCGGCACGCCGCAGATATAATCACTGCGTTTAAAGGAGCCGACTAAATTTCTATACCTAAGTCGTCGGCCAATTTTTTAAACAGTGGCGTCTCGAAGCGTGAGTTCTTCAGATGGAGTACCTTGACGCGTTCGCGGTCTCGCTTGGCGTCAAAACCTTCGGGGCCTTCAAAAGCAGTTGCGTTATAAATGTTGGCGTCTAGCGTTTTTACTCTAATACTGCGGCCGCCGATAGTTAAATTATGAGTAACGTCTGTTTCGTCATAAATGTCGGGCTTTAGACGGTGAAGCCAGCGCGCCAGACTAGTCTGTTCGCTATTCATTTCGTCGGTCTTTCTGGCCTCTTCGCACCACTCGTCAATAAAAGCGCGATTGGTGTCATAGTCGCCCATGAACCAGAAGATGCCGGCGAAAAGAAGCGCGCAGCGATTGTGCGCGTAGGAGTGCCGCGCTTTTTCACGGACGGTAAAACCGATGTCGTAGGAACCGTCGAGGAGTTCGTCAAAGGGATTGATGAGAAACGCATCAGCATCGATGAACACGAAAGGTTTTTTATAAGTGTCATTGTGGTGTTTGATCGCTCGCAGTTTGTTCTGAATAATGACTTCGAACCTCTGTGACGCAAAGAGACTCTCCATGCTTCTGTTCTCGAAACGGCCGGTGAAATAACTTTTTACGATATCGCGCAACATGCCGAGCACTTTCATGCGCACGAAACGGCGGTTGTATTTCACCGCTACTGGGAGATACAACATGGTCCATTCATGAACAATGACGTTCGGCGAGATGGCTTTGAGTTTGGCTATTGTTTCGGGCTTTAGGTCAGAACCGTAAACGTAGTATTTTGCCTCGGGATAAAAACGCAAAGCCTGCCTGATGGAAACCGGCAAAGGCCCGGCATATTTTTCATCCACCATCGCCATAAAATCCGGCTTTACCGTGGTCTTCAGCGCGCCATTTTGCATGCTAGGATAGTAGCATAAAAACAGGCTATGCCGGTTAGCGAAGAAATGGGGACGAGCGAAGAAAAGAAATGGGACGAAGGAGAAAGAGAAATGGAAATGGGGACGGAGAAATGGGGACGGACGGAGAAATGGGGACGGTCACGAGAAATGGGGACGGTCACGATTTCCACGATTTGCGCACGAGAAATGGGGACGGTCACGATTTCCACGATTTGATCGTGTAATAATGTACTAATGCCCCGTCTTGCGCGCGTTGATGTTGGTGGTGAGATATACCATGTGATTAACCGTGCTAATGGTCGATCGAGGATATTTGAGTCTGATGCAGACTACCAGCTTTTTGAAAACCTGCTTACCAATGCCAAGGAAAAAACTGCGATGAGGATATTGGCATACTGCATCATGCCTAACCACTGGCATCTGGTTCTTTATCCACGCAGTGATAAGGATATGGGCGCTTTTATGCATACGGTTACCAATTCGCATACAAGAAAAGTACGCACACAAACCAAAACAATCGGCTATGGCCATCTCTACCAAGGTCGATACAAGTCTTTCTTGGTGCAAAACAACACGCATCTGCTCACTCTCATAAAATACGTGGAAAGAAATCCGCTTCGTGCCAAGTTGGTCTCCTCTGCGGATAGGTGGCGATGGGGAAGCGTATGGCGGAGGCTCCATGGCACAGCTACACAGAAAAAGCTACTTTCTCCGTTGCCCACCGAGCTACCGCGCAATTACCTTAAATGGTTAAATACCAATGACAAAGAAGCTGACCTAAACAACTTGCGCATTTCAGTTAACAAAGGCGTTCCGTTCGGAGCAGAAGGCTGGGTAGAGAGGATGGTTAAGAAATTCAAACTCGACTCTACCTTACGTGGCCCAGGAAGGCCTAAGAAATCGTGACTGTCCCCATTTACACAAAGAAATCGTGACTGTCCCCATTTACGTCCCCTATGAGGAGCAATCACATTTACTCAATGCCCCGGGGGTACCGTTTGAATCGGCAAAAGATTATTTGCTTCCCAATTCTCAACTCGGAGGATATGACGGCGGCGTTGGAGAGATGCAGGTATCAGGTGCCGTTGGGGAAAAGTATGGTTATACCAAAAAAGAGCTTGCGAGAGATTCTAGAAAAAACATTGACGCAGGCGCTGCATATTTAAGTAGTTTTTTAGGCAGTCCATCTTCGGTTGGGCGACAGTATAACGGTAGCGTGGCATATGGCCAAAGGATACAGGCCCAGATGAACAATCCTGACTATAATACAAACGTTGTGAGATACGCACTGATTCAGGTTATAAAGTACTTGAAAAAAGAAATAGCAAAAAAGAAGTAAAATGGAACGTACACATTACCAGGGACTGTTTTTAAATCTTTGTAGATTCGAAAATAAAAGAATAATTCGAACTACAATAGAGGAAACAGAAGTGTAACAAGTCTATGGTCTGTTAAAGACAAGGCCGTTCGTTATGGTACTCTGTTAAGAGTCTAAAGGAAAAACAAAAATGAAATCAAAAATATTAATAGTTGTAGTGAGTATGATTACAGGCATTTTTGGTCTTTACTTAATCATGGGTATATTTGGTTTAGTATTGAGCATACCGTCACCACTGAATCCTTTTTACGAAAGTTGTTTGGATTTATCGCAAGGAATGGAGAGAGAGGAAGTAGAAGGTCGGATGCAGGATTTCTTAAGTGATTCCAAGTACAGGGTTGAGGAAGAAGGTCCGGGTACTTATGGATGGAAAGGGAGATTGTCATACGATAATTCTCTGCTCATAGTCCTAGAGAGAGATCCTTGGTACAAACTTGATCAACATCCATGGCAGTGTGAAATCTTCTTTAAGAGCAACTTAGTTGTGAATATTGAGCCGTTCTTTGACTAGGTGGAAATGGGGAGCGAAATGGGGACAAGCGAAATGGAAATGGGAAATGAGGACAGTCACAATTTCGCAAAGCAATCCCACCGGTTTCTATACGGTCGGAGCGGTGTCAACGTCCAGTGAGGCGGCCTATCTTGGCAACTTCACCTACACCGCCATCGGCAATATCTCTTCCAGCACGGACGCCGGAGCATACACCTACGCCGAGACCGGAACCACGAATCCTCATGCCGCTACCAGTATAGACGGAGTGTCTCTTGCCTATGACAATAACGGCAATCTAACGAACCACGGCACCAGTACCTATGAATGGGACTACCGCAATCGTTTGACAGCAAGCAATGATGGAACCTCAACCACCACCTACGCTTATGACCACACCTTCGAGAGAGTCTCCAAAACCGCCAGTTCCTCAACGACCGTATATCCAAATCAATTTTATGAAGCAAAGAACGCCTCCACCACCAAGTATGTTTTTGCGAACAATACTTTGGTCGCATACATCGAAGCCGACGGTGAATCCACGACCACCGTTCACTACGTTCATCCTGATCACCTCGGTGGAACGAACGTAGTTACCGATGAAAGCGGAGGCACTGAACTCACGCAAGCATATTATCCATTTGGCAGTGAGCGAATCTCTGACGGCACCTCAACCCTGGCCCGCGGCTTCATTGGTGAATATGAGGACGAAGGAGACATGAGTTACCTCAATGCGAGGTACTATGAGAGTGATCGGGGGCAGTTTATTTCACAAGATCCGGTGTTTTGGGAAATAGCTCTCACTCCTGACGGACGTTCGGTGTTAATGAACCCACAGGCGCAGAATTCGTATAGTTATGCGCTTAACAGTCCGGTGACTCTTAAGGACCCGACGGGTAGAGCAACTTATCTCTGGAATAATGGTGCGGGAATGTCCGGATATGATACAGGGAATAAGGGCACTTACTATGAATTTAATGACCAAGCGATGTTGGCTGGAAATGCTGCTTATATGCAATCTCTGTCAAATAGTCCCGGTCTCAAACATGCTGTGTTTGCTTACAAAGTTTGGCCTAGAGGTGACTGGGACTTTAAGGCGTACAATAAAGAAGACAGAGGCTACTATTTCTTCAATGGAGAGTTAGTGGACGCAGAAGATTTTGGCAATCGCCACTATGGTTACGTAGGTGCAGCTGGAGGATTTGGCGCCACGTCACTTTATGGCGGAGCAACTTTCGCTGCGTTTTTAGCTGGTACCCAAGAGCTCAGCCAATACAAGACATTCTTTGACAATCCTACAGATCATGCCAACATTAAGTTGGGAATTGATACATACTATAGTAACAACTATCAAGCTGTAAATAATGCAGCCAGTTCCCAGTCTGTAAAATCTGCACTGAAATCTGTATCGGGGTCACCGTCGGCCGCAAGGAGTTTGTTGAACAAGGCTGTAAAAGAGATTATGAAAAGGATAAAAAAATCTTAAAACGAATGTGACGTCGCAAAAGCAAGATCGTAAATCGTAAAAAGGATTTATAATAGTTACTCCTATGAATTTGATTCAAGTAGATTTGAAAAAATTGAGCACAAGAATTTTTATCCTTGATTTGATTTTCATTCTGGCATTTTTGATAGGATTCAGGTTTGAGGATTTATTATTGCAGGAGTTAGCCTCCAGTATTGTCATAATTTCCACAGTGTGTGTCGTGGCCTCCTTTATTTTAAAGATTGGTCCTCACGAGAACGGCACTGTTAAATTTGTAGTCGCAATCTTCAAAATTTTAGTGGGAGTATTAGCTGTCTTTGTGCTTCTGGTCACTTTACTTTCAAATTCTCTAAATGTATTGAATATAATAAAGTATGGAGAAAATCCATATTTGGTACCTCAACAAAACCTAAAGATTGGGCAGAGAGAAAGTGTTGTAGTTTATCAAACCAACGGAGGCGCTACTACTGATTTTGGCATAAAGATAAGAACCGAAAAAAACTTACTCCCCGGCCTGATTTTTGTAGAAAGTGTTGCAAAATATTATCATGTTAAGTCGATAGACTTAGAGTATATTGGTTCTGGAGAGGTGAGGGTCATTGCTGTTGAAAAAACGACAAGCTACGACGAGGACCGAGTTACTGTAGGTGAACCAGCACCCGCTGTTGGTGATATCCTAAAAATTCGCTAAATAATGGCAGAAATGGGGACAGTCACGATTTTCGCAAAGCAACCCCACCGGCTTCTATACAGAAATGGGGACAGTCACGATTTTCGCAAAGCAACCCCACCGGCTTCTATACAATCGGCGGTGTTTATCGTGATAGGATGTTCCAATGAATTTGGTGAAGTATTACTTCAGGAATTACGCGCCGATGTGGCTTTATCGGGCTGGGCGCACTTTGAGGCATTTGCCGCATAGGCTAAGACGGGCATTGGGTCTTAAAAAACCGGAACTGACAGAGCCAACAACAAAGGAAATCAGCTTCCGAAACCTGCGTTTTGAGATTCGCCTCGAGCCGAAAAACGGATTGGTGGACAGAAAAATCTTCCAAGATGGAATTTGGGAACCGAAAGTAGCCGTCGCT
>CAYZRD010000041.1:2067-6037 GCA_964480015.1 uncultured Candidatus Saccharibacteria bacterium | reverse complement strand
CTATCAGTTTGGCGTTTCTTTTTTCGTGATCTTCTCTCTTTAACCATGAGATTTCAATTTTCAACCAGTCCCCGTATGCGGGGGGTTCTTTCTCAATCATTGCGCGTGTCCTTTCCCTCAATTCAACTAGAAGTGGTGGCCGCCGCTTAGATTGATCGGCAAGAGCCTCTTTCGAGAATCCGATCTTACACCATGCTCAAAAAGCATCGCGGCGTAGCCGCTTATCTCAGGTCCGGCATCCTCACAATCAATACGCATACCGGCCTGCCAACACCGGTACACCATAGTGCGGGTGAATTCACAGCATCCACCTCCGAAAGGACAAAGCAGGTCCCATTTTGAGTTTCTGATACTGTTCTCCATTTGTTGTACCAGCGTTTTGAGGAACTCGTCCCATGTCTTCATTTCACCGAGCAATCCTAAACGCACGGTAGAAATCACCTGTATTCGCCATTCGTAGGTATTGGTCCTTGCGTATAGGTCGAGTGTGGCCTCATGCTCATCAGATGAGCTCTTCCAGCTCCTCGGAGTGTATATGCACATAGCTTTGACCATGATCATCCTCCCGCTATTTGGTAAATCCGAACATAAGATATCCCCAAACCATGAGACGGGCAAGCTGCCCGTCTCATGGCCTTCCCCACTTACCGGTCGGGAAGTACTTGGACTTCGCGCACCCATAAAGGGAAACTAGCAGGTTCGCCGGACTGTCAGGTTCGGTGTAGTCAATGAACCGCACTTTGTGGATGAGTGAAAGCACCGACAAAGCCACATTTAAACCATTGGTGATATACTCACCAAATACCAAAACCTCTTCCGGCTTAACTGCTGCATACAGATTGTCCACGTCCTTACCGCTGATGCGCGTGTCATGACCGACACTCAGCAAATGCAAGCTGAAGCCGGCGCCGTTCATGTAGGTTATCTGCTTTCGAATGATGGTCTCCATTTCCTGACTGGTGGGAGCAAGAACAACCAGCAACTTGGTAGTCATTTTTCCCTCCGTCGTTAACCACTGCCAAAGTAGATTATTTTAAGTAAGTAGTCAATGCAACGATAGCCACACGGGTCTGCTCTCCAGTGTCGCGGTCGCGGACGGTGACGGTATCTTTTAGTTCTGGTTTTTCCTCTCCGAGAGTTTCGAAGTCAATGGTGACGCAATGCGGCGTGCCGATTTCGTCCTGGCGGCGGTAGCGTTTGCCGATATTGCCGTTGTCGTCGTAAGCCACATTGCCGAATTCCGCTTTCAACATTTTGAAAACTTCGCGGGCCTTTGCAACCAACTCCGGCTTGTTCTTAAGAAGCGGCGAGACCGCTACTCTATAAGGCGCGAGGTGTTTCGGTAATTTAAGATAGGTGCGAGTTTCGCCCCCCATGCTGTCTTCAGTGTAAGCTTCGGAAAGAACCGCCAAGAAAGCACGACCGACGCCAAAGGACGGTTCGAGAACGTGCGGAATAAAGCGACTGCCGTCCGGTTCTAAGTATTCAAGCGCGGTACCACTATTCTCCGAGTGATTTTTTAGGTCAAAGTCGGTACGGTAGGCAAAACCGGCAAGTTCGTCAAAGCCCTTACCCGGAAAATTATATTCAAAATCGATCGTGCGCTTGGAATAATGCGCCAAGTCGTTTTCCGGAACTTCGAACTCCTTCACGTTGCCGCGCGATAAGCCAAGGTGGTCGAACCATTTCCAGATCGCTTCGCGCCATTCTTCAAAACGGTCCTTCCATTCCTCAGGTTTTATAAAATACTCGATTTCCATTTGCTCAAACTCGCGCACACGGAAAAGAAATTCTCGCGGCGCAATCTCATTGCGGAAAGCTTTGCCAACTTGCGCGATACCAAAAGGCAACTTCGGACTCATGGAATCGAGAACGTTTTTGAAATTCACAAAAATTCCCTGGGCGGTTTCCGGTCGAAGATAGGATTTGGTGTTACCTTCGGCGCCAACTTGGGTCTCGAACATCAGGTTAAACTGCCTCACCTCGCCCAGTTTTCCTTTGCAATCCGGACATTCACTTTTATCTTCCAAGTGATCAGCGCGAAAGCGATGATTACATTTTGTACACTCGACTATTGGGTCGGAGAAACCGGCGCCAGTGTGGCCGCTCGCTTCCCAAACCTTTTCGTTCATTAAAATCGCGGCATCAAGGCCGTACATGTCCTCGCGGTCCTCAACAAACATTTTCCACCACTCTCTTTTTATTCGGTTGTTGAGCGCGACACCGAGCGGACCAAAATCCCAAACCCCGCGAAGGCCGCCGTAAATTTCACTGCCTTGAAAGACAAAACCGCGGCGCTTGCAAAGCGACACTATTTTCTCCATTTTGTTTTCCGTTTCCGCCATTTCAACTGTTAGTTAGATTGTACGATTCCACTATCCTTATCAAATCCGGCTTCTGCGGAAAGTCTCGTAGTCAAAGCTCCGCCGGTCGCCCTCACCACCGCCCCCGTAAACTTATCATTGGCGCGCAAGTTCTGCTCGCCGACGATAGTGGGAGTTTTACCAATTTGCGAGGTGCTTGGCAAGATTGACACTCTAAACGAACCTTTGGAGACGTTGTTGGCGGTTTGTTCTCCCAAGGTCCAAGTAACTACGCGAGTCGTTGGATTGTAATCCCATGTGCCCGCGCCGGAGGTGTTGCCAAGCCAGTTCACATAAGACGGCAAGGTGGCCGTGACGGTCGTGCCGCTGACGGCATTGCTGCCGTTTTCCGATTGCCAAGTAATCGTGTACGAAGTGGTGTTGCCGACAACCGGCGGTATCGGGCCGATGTCAGCGCCGGCGCGTCCGGTCTCGGAACGAATCGCGATGCCGCTTGCAACTTTGATGGAAGCCTTAATTGTGCCAACCAATTCCTCCTCCGCCCTGCTTTCGCGCACGCGCCTTGCTTGCACCGCCGCGTCAATGTTTATTTGCGGGGTCAAGAGTCCGTCAGTTTTCGGCACAAGACTGAAAGAGAAGTTCTCGGAATCGCCGGGGTTGATTCTCTCAAGCGCCGGAACGGATGAGACGTCCCAAGTGATGGTCTTGGTGTTCGAGTCATAGTAACCGCTATTCACTTGCACTTGCGTATCGGAAAGGGCGTTGCCTGAAAGAGTGAGTTTGACCACGCCGTCATAAATGGCTTCCGTAAGCGTGTTCTTGACCACTACGGAAACGTTCGATTGCGAGCCCGGAGAAATGGTCGCGGTGCTATTGCGCACGCCGTTTACCGTTATGCCGACATCAAGAAAGGCTTGTTCTATAATGAATTCGGTCGAAGCGGCGGCGAATATAGAAGCAAGGGCGAAGCGATTACGTTCATTAGGCACGCCGACCGAAAAGTTCATAACGTGTTTTTCGGATTGTGCGCCGAGAATGACGCCGGTGATGGTGATGGTTTCGCTCTCTTCCGGTTCGAGTTTTTCTATACTCCAAACATTTTGCCCGGAAACGGCCGACGGCTCGGAACGAGTGAAGTCAAATCCGGTCGGATATTCGGCCTTGACCAAGATGTCGTTTAGAGCAGTCGGTGAATTTGAAGTCACGGTCAATTTAACCTGCGTCTCCTGTCCGGAAGATACGTTGCGCAAAGCCTCGACGCTCACGACAATGGGCGAAGAACTGACCTTGAAGCGCAGCGGAGCGGCTTCTTTGTAGAATGTGGCGTTAGAGCCGCGCACTCGATACTCGACCGAGGCGCGCACCGAAAGCTCTTGATTTTCTTCGCCAAAAACTTGGGCGCGAAGCGGAATGTTGACGGTCTCGCCCGAGGCGATGTTGTCAAGCGGCAGTCTCTCACTGAAAAGTTCTTTACCCGAACCGTCAGGCGCCTGGGTGCCAAGCGGATATTCGACCACCAATGTCGCCGACTCTATGGGAACGGAATTTTGGTTGGCGATGCCGACTTGAAGCGGAATGGTTTCGCCGCCGCCTATAGTGAACGGCCCGGTGATGCTGATAGTGATATTCTCTCCGGATATGGAGTT
>CAYZRD010000041.1:0-2057 GCA_964480015.1 uncultured Candidatus Saccharibacteria bacterium | reverse complement strand
AAACTGGATACCGCGATGGATGCGGCAAAGAAAAAAACGCCGATGAGCATCAGTTTGAAACGGTACGCGCGGCGTCTGCTTCCTACAGGCATATCGGCTTCGCTTTTTTCGGTAACAATATCCGCGGCGACTGGCGGTGCGATTTTCGGACGAGGCACGCCTTCGTCCATATTTGGCGCTGGAGCACGCCAAGACTGCGGTACCGATACGGGATCGTCCTTGAGTTCGAAACGCTCGCGTTTTTTCGGACCCTCGCCACGTTCATATAATCTCTGCCTAAGCGCGTCCATACGCTCGCCCTTTTTTTTGTCGTACATGATAATTTCAACAAGTATAACATCTTGGGAGTTGCGCGTAGATGAGACGGCCTATAACGTCACAAATGGCTGACTTCCCTGGCCTTTTCTATGGCCGCGTAGGCGCTTTTCGGCATGGCTTTGAGTTCCTGCCAATTGTCTGTCTCCAAATACTCCGCGTATTCAGGCAAAACCGTAATGTAGCCGAGTTTGTGAAGCAAGCGAATGGTGAAAATATCAAGCACGTCCGAATTCTCGTTTTGAAATTTTTTCACAAAATCCAAAAGTGCTTTGCTGTCGTCAAAGATTCCATAATGCGTTTCTTCTCCATTAATAAACTGGCGTAAAAGGCGCACCATATTTGTGATCAGTCCTCGCGCTTCTCTCGATTTTGCTTCGGCAAAAGCATTGTACTCGCTCTCCGCCGAACCGATTCGCCAGCCGCTTTTGCCGCGCACGAGCGATACTTTGATGAGTGAAAAATCTTGAAGCGCGTAGCGTTGTTTGGAGCGTTCCTCGCGCACGCTCCGCGCCGTCGCCCAAAGCATACCGGCGTCTTTGGTAAAAAGTAGAAATGATTTATCGGAAGTGTGGCTCGGGCGAGAGCCGCAAACTATGGCTTCGGTGGTGTAAGTGGCGTATGCCATAGCTATTTTTTCTTCAATTCAACCGTGAAGGAATGTTCACCGGCTTTTACTTCGGTTCCGTTCGCGTCACCAAATTCGATGCTGTCGGCGCCGACAACTCTTTTAATCTCTTCCTTGAAAGTGTTTACCACCTCCTGTCCGCCGTCGGCAGTTTGTACGATTAGCCTGACGCGGTCGCTGGGCGCAAGGCCTTCGGCCTTGCGCCTTTCTTGAACCGCGCGCATAAACTCGCGAGCATCTCCTTCTTTTTTCAGTTCCGGGGTAATGGTCGTGTCTAGCTTTACAGTCTCGGGCAAACCGAAATCAAGCTCAACTTTTTTAACGTTGACCTCATCCATTATGAGAGCGACGTATTCATCATCAATTTTTTCTTTCTCATTTTGCATTTTCACCTTGAGCGAAGCAAGCGGTTGGCGCACTTTAATGTTTGCTTTGGTGCGGGCTTCTAGTGCTTTCGATACGATATCGCGCGTCATTCTCATATTCTCAAGAATTTGAGAATGAACTTTGCCGCCCTTCGGCCAGTTTGCCAGGTGTACGCTTTCGGCGTCGTCTTTTTCTTTCACTCTGCTCCAAAGATATTCGGCATAAAATGGCATACTCGGCGCCATGACAAGTGCAAGTGTGCGCAGGGTGTAGCGCAAAGTCGCAAGCGCGGCTTGTTTGTCCTCTAGATCGTCACCCTTAATTCGCTCGCGTGAGCGGCGCAAGTACCAAACCGATAAGTCATCGATGAAATCCGTAATTGGCCGCACGGCTTTATCAAGTTCGTAGCTCTTGAAACCATCTGTCGCCTCTTTGATGACCTCATTAAGGCGCGAAACTATCCACCCATCAAGCACGTGATTGGAGCTATCGCTCGCCACCTCTCCTTTTGCGTACTCAAGATACATCGCGAGCACGTTGTGCAGGCGGCCGATATTCTTGCGCTGAAGTTCTTGGACTTCCTTCTCGGAGAAATTCAAATCCTCGCCGCGAATAATCGAAGATGAAAGGAGGTAAAAACGCATACTGTCCGCGCCTTGGCGATCCACGAGTTCCATCGGGTCAGGGTAATTCTGCAAAGATTTGCTCATTTTTTTGCCATCAACAGTTAAGAATTCATTGTGCAACC
>CAYZRD010000040.1:4394-6141 GCA_964480015.1 uncultured Candidatus Saccharibacteria bacterium | reverse complement strand
ATACCATCTTTGCAGAGGGTCAGCGGCGCTATGTTGAATCGCTTTCGGCGTACGCGCGGCAGTTTCTTAATAAAATGCAGAAGCCCGACGTTGATGAAATCAGCGGCCTGTCGCCGGCCATTTCCATTGACCAAAAGTCAGCAAGCCGCAATCCGCGCTCGACGGTCGCAACCATTACCGAAATTTACGACTACTTGCGCATTCTTTATGCTCGTGTTGGCCAACCGTATTGTTTAACCGAGGATGTAGCGATAGAAAAATTGTCACAGGACGAGATTTTAAATATTATTCTCAAATCGATTGAAGAACATGAGGTCAATGACGCAAAAAAGGAAAAAGTGATGGGAATAGAGGTGTCCAAAGGCAAAGTAGCAATTTTTGCGCCGTTAGTGGTTGGTCGGAAAGGCGAATATTACCAACTGCTTTATGATCTCCTTGGCAAGGGTTATGAAACGGTAAAAATTGACGGTGAAATAAAACAGCTTCGCGAAAAGATTGAGCTCACCAAAACCAAGCGGCACGATATTGACGTGCTCGTAGATGCCATTTACGTCAGCGAATTTTTGGAGGATAAAAAGGGTTCGCGCGAGCGGCTTTCAGAGGCGGTGGAATTAGCGCTAAAAGAGTCAAACGGCTTGGTTAAAGTTGAAAGTCCCGGCGGACACGAGCGAATTTTATCTGCCAAATTTATCTGCCCGGTTGACGGTTCCTCGTTTCCAGAAGTGGAACCGCGTTTATTTTCTTTCAACTCACCCTATGGCGCTTGTCCGGAGTGCAACGGCCTGGGAGTCGTGGGCATCTTTCAATCTGACGAGTGTCCGTCTTGTCATGGCGACAGGTTGCGTCCTGAAGCGCTTCGCGTTTACCTCGGCGGGAATCCAAAGACAGGAGTCAATATTGTTGACTTTACCAAAATGACGGTGAGTGCCGCCGCCGATTTTATTTCCGCGCTTAAACTCAGCAAAAAACAGCAAGACATAGCCTGGCCGGCTTTGCGGGAGATTATTGAGCGTCTGGAATTTATGCAAAATGTCGGCATCGAATATTTGACTCTCGATCGCCGTGCGAATACGCTCTCCGGCGGCGAAGCCCAGCGCATTCGTTTGGCGTCGCAGTTGGGCAGCGGCTTGGTTGGCGCGCTCTATGTGCTTGATGAACCGACCATCGGTCTTCATCAGCGTGACAATGACAGGCTTATAAAAACGCTTACCAGCTTGCGCGATCTAGGGAACACGATCTTAGTGGTCGAACACGACGAGGATACGATTTATTCGGCGGATTATATTGTCGATATTGGGCCGGGCGCGGGAGTTCACGGCGGGGAGGTTGTAGTTTCCGATTATCTGGAGCCACTGCTTTCCGCGAAGAAAAACGAATCCGGTTCGGTGACGCTTGATTATTTGCGCGGTGATAAAAAAATAGAAATTCCGAAGCGCCGCGAAAGCGAAAAAGGTTCGCTTAAAATCCGCGGCGGCAAGTGTTTCAACATCAAGAATCTAAATGTAGATGTGCCGCTTGGGCGCCTTATTTGCATTACCGGCGTTTCTGGAAGCGGAAAGTCGACTTTTATGTACGAAATACTGCACCGCAATTTGCGCTCGCGTCTCGACAGAAAATACCGCACTTTGCATACCTACAACGCTACTACCTTTACCGGCACTGAATATGTCGGTCGCTCGATACTCATTGACCAGTCGCCGATTGGCCGCACGCCGCGCTCGAACCCGGCGACCTACACCGGCGCCTT
>CAYZRD010000040.1:0-4274 GCA_964480015.1 uncultured Candidatus Saccharibacteria bacterium | reverse complement strand
GATACTCATTGACCAGTCGCCGATTGGCCGCACGCCGCGCTCGAACCCGGCGACTTACACCGGCGCCTTCACGCACATTCGCGATATGTTCGCGGCGACAAGTGAAGCGAGAGCGCGCGGATGGAAACCGGGGCGCTTCTCATTCAACGTCAAAGGCGGGCGCTGTGAAGCCTGTCAGGGAAATGGCGAGATTGCCGTCGAGATGCACTTTTTGCCGACAGTCTATGTGACTTGCGACGTTTGCGACGGCAAGCGCTTTACCAAAGAAACCTTGGAAGTCGCTTACCGGAAGAAGAACATTCACGAAGTGCTACACATGACGATTGAAGAAGCGTATGAATTTTTTAATGATGTGCCGGCCATCGCGGAGCGTTTGAAAACTTTGCTTGATGTCGGTCTTGGTTATCTTGAACTCGGACAAAGCGCAACCACTCTTTCCGGCGGGGAAGCGCAGCGTGTCAAAATCGCTTCAGAGCTTTATCGCCCGCATACGCAAAAAACTATTTACCTACTCGACGAACCGACTATTGGCCTTCACTACGAGGACGTTAAAAAATTGATAGAAATTCTTCAAGAACTCGTAAATCGCGGCAATACCGTCATTGTTATTGAACACAACCTTGATTTGGTGAAATGTGCCGATTACATTATTGACATCGGACCGGAAGGCGGTGAAAAGGGCGGCCAGCTTATAGCCAAGGGTACACCTGAAGAAGTGGCCGAAAATGAAAAATCCTTTACCGGGCAATACTTGAAGAGGGTGTTGAAAAAGTAATAGTAAAAGTTTCAGTAGTGGGTTAAAATCTTATTTCGAGATAGTTCGCAGGAGGCCACAATGGCATTGACACCACAGCAACGTACTTCCTTGGAAATCCAAGCAGACGAGTTTCAGCGTCAAGTGAGCGCAAACTATACAGATGCGGCGACGCTTACGCGGCAGTTCGTCATGTCCAGCCGATTTCCTGCGCCACTATGGTTGCAGTTTGTTGAAGATCGCGACTTTGGTCCGCTTGACGCTTGGTTGGAAAAACCGGCGTAACCTTAACACGAAGTATGCTATAAGCGAAATGGCCGCGCATTGATTTGCGCGGCTTAGTAGTTTTGCATACACTACTCCACGTGACCAAAGAACAAATAGTGAAGAAAAAAATACCGGACAATCCCGGGGTGTATTTTTTCCTGGGCAAAAGGAAGGAGATTTTGTATATCGGTCGAGCCACTTCGCTCAAAAACCGCGTGCGCAGTTACTTCGCGCCTGAACTTCGTGAGAAGCGCTCACAGCTTATCGAGAACATGGTCGCCGAAGCCAAAAGTCTAGACTTCACCGCGACGGATTCTGTGCTTGAAGCAATGATACTCGAGACCAATCTTATTCGCACCCACAAGCCGTCGTTTAACACCATCTCCAAGGATGATAAAAGTTATAACCATCTCATCATTACGAACGAAGAATGGCCGCGGGTCTTGGTGGTGCGCGGTAAAGATTTGATTGCGGAATACAAAGAAAAAGACATTTTGTACCATTTTGGACCTTTCCCAAGCGGACTGCTCTTCAAAGACGCATTGAAAATCGTGCGCCGGCTGTTTAAGTTTTACGATACCAAGGTTCCGCTTGGGAAGGAGAGAAGCAGGCTGGCCAAAGGCAGAATTGATTTTAATCGTCAGATTGGGCTGTATCCGAATGAGCAATCGAAGAAAGAATACTCGCGCACTATTCGCCACATCCGCTTGTTTTTTGAAGGCAAAAAATTACAAATAATCAAAGAATTAGAGAAGGAAATGAAAACATTGGCGAAAGCCGAAAAGTTTGAAGACGCTGACGTCATCAAGCGAAAGGTTTTTTCACTGAAGCATATACAAGACGTAGCTTTGCTTAAGGACGATTCAAGAATTTACCGCGACGAAAAAACCGCCAGAATAGAGGCATACGATATTGCCCACCTCGGCGGACGCGAAATGGTCGGCGTGATGACGGTCGTTGAAGCTGGTGTAGCCAAGAAATCTGACTATCGTAAATTCAAAATTCAAAGCGTGCATAAAAGCAATGACACGGCGGCCCTTAGAGAAGTCTTGGAAAGGAGATTGACTCACAAAGAGTGGCCTTTGCCGCAAATCCTTGTAGTTGACGGCGGTACGGCCCAGAAAAATATGGCGGAAAAAGTCTTAAAAAAATCAAATCTGTCGATACCTACCGTTGCGGTCACAAAAGACGAAAAGCACCGCCCGGTACGTTTTTTCGGCCCGCAAAAACTCCTGCAGGCTTATCACGATGATATTTTACTTGCAAACGCCGAAGCACATAGATTCGCTATCACTTACCATAGGGAAAAAAGAGCCAAAAAATCTGCAATTTAGAAACTCTCTTGGTTCGCTTAGTGTTATAATTTTCGCATGACTAGAACCCGGGTGGCAGTTTTGCGCGGCGGTCCGAGCGAAGAGCATGAGGTTTCCATGCAAACCGGCAAAGGCGTTTTGGAAGCGCTTGCAAAACGCAATTTGGATGTTATCGACGTTGTCATAAACAAGCAGGGGGAATGGATAGTGCACGGTTTTCAGCGCGCGCCGGAAGCTCTTCTTTTCGCAGTCGACGTTGTGTTCATTGCTCTCCATGGTGCTTATGGCGAAGACGGAACGGTACAGCGGTTTCTAGACAGACTGGGCATCCCATATACCGGAAGCCGCGCTTATCCTTCGTCGGTGGCTTTGAATAAACTTTTGACCAAAGAACAGCTGCGAAATGCCGGAATTAAAATGGCGCCGCACTTGAAGGTGCGGCGCGAAGGCACCAACATAGCGAGAGTGGCCCTAAGCATCGCATCGCTTTTTGGTCCGGAGTATGTCATCAAACCCATAAATAGCGGCTCTTCACTCGGCGCCAGAATGGCTAGCGGCGTCGGCGAACTTACGAGAGCGCTGAAAGAGGCTTTGGATGAGAGGGAAGAGGTGATGGTGGAACAAAGGATACGCGGTCGAGAAGCTACTGTAGGAGTGGTGGAGAGATTCCGCAATCAGGATTTATATCGTTTGCCGGCAATTGAGATCATCCCGCCTTTAAAAACCGATTACTTTAGCGCCGACGTCAAATACACCGGAGAAACCGAGGAGTTGTGTCCGGGACGTTTTTCGCGCGACGAGAAATTAGCGCTTGAGGACGCGGCTCATAAAGTTCACAAAATTCTCGGCTTGTCGCAGTATTCACGAAGCGATTTTATCGTGTCTCCGAAAGGTGTTTATTTTTTGGAGGTTAACACTTTGCCGGGATTGACTTCCGCTTCCTTGGTGCCTAAAGCGCTCGCGGCGGTGGGGTGCAGTTATGAGGATTTTGTTTTTCATTTGGTCATGGACGCTTTTAAAACGAGATAAATGTGTCTGAAAGTTAATCACACGTTTCAAAGACAAGGTAACTTTTTTAAAAACTAAATGTTAGAATTTAGACGATGCGACACGAGAAGGCGATGATCGTTGTGCTGTCTTATGTAATCGGTTTTGTAACCGCTTACATTGCGTTTGGTCTAAGCGGGCAAGTTTATCCGCCAGAGCAATCCGCTTGGAACGAGCAAGTGTCTGAAACTTCACAACCGGCCGCTAACGTCAAAGGCATTGCCACCACGGTTAAGTCTGACGGTCTATACGCCCTTTTAAACGGCAGGGAAAGAATTTTAAGCGCCGCAACCATTGAAGCCACCGAGCCGAATCTCGGTTACCATTACCAAGTAATCGGCACTGCCGTATCGCCGGACGGAAAATATATACACTACTGCGCTCAACTTACGGCGGACAGTGAGGAATGTTACAACTTTGTTTACGATACAGCCGCCGATACAATACACACTGTCAGGGCAAGCGACAGTAAAGCGCAGTTGACGAGCTCGGTCAAAGACACGCTGGCAGTTTGGGAAAACGGCCGCCTTTTAATAGACGGTTATATGTCCATCAGTGGTTTTGAACCGTGGAAAGTCGCCGGTCCTTCAACGGATTGACTTAAGATCGCCTAATCAGTACTATATTGCGGTCCCTGATAGTGAATTCGGGCACATCAACTTGAAATGGTCCCGTCAACACACCTATCGTTTTGTGTACAAAGCGAGTTGCAATAGACTACAAAATGATAGGTGCGGACTGAGATCGTTTCCCGGGCGGGCTAGTCTGGGGACCGGCAAACGGATATGCGTTTGGTTTGAAAACAAGTTTTAAATATCGAGTGTAGCGCGGGCCCTTAGCTCATTTGGTAGAGCGCCTGTTTTGCAATCAGGAGGCGAGGAGTTCGAATCTCC
>CAYZRD010000039.1:0-6195 GCA_964480015.1 uncultured Candidatus Saccharibacteria bacterium | reverse complement strand
AAACTCGTGGTCGAATTTTCTTTCAAGGGCTCCGAATCACAAACCACCAAATTGCTAAAAATGTTCGAAACTTTGCCGTACCATGGACGTTTGACGAAGCTTAATCTCGTAAGGACATACAACGCTGATACGGATTCGTGGTTGCAGGCTGGCGACGTAACGCTGGAGTTAAGTATTCAAGAAATATGATAACCAAGGAAGACATTTTGATAATGGTAAAAACGGTCTTCAGGCGCAGCCGCAACATTCCGGAAACTCGTTTGCTGCATCCGGAAAGGGAATGGTCAATCGGCGTCTCGATATTCCTCCTCTTGCTTGTCGGTATGTTCGTGCTTAACGCTAAACGATTTTCTTATTTCAATAACATCGAGAAACAGCTGTCCGACGAATCATCCGTCATCGAGTACAAATACGGCGCCATGCGGGAAGTTTTGCGGGTTTATGAAGCCAAAGAAGCGCGCTTTCGCGAATTGCGGCAGGAAACGGGCGGCGCCGCGATTTTGCCTCCGGGCCAAAACACCGAAAACGCAAGCCAGTCCAGTAACAGCGACGAACAAACGGACGGCGATCTGGTGGCCAGCTGATTCTCAACAGCCAAACTCACCTTCCTTGCATGGCGATAACACCTCTCTTGCTTTCGGCGTGCCTGGTTCCGTTCCTTTCCAAACGTAGTCTTCCGGCCTGGTGGTTTCCCATTCATGTTCGTGGTTCCACAATGTCCAGAAGTGGCGCCATTCATTCCAGCCTACATTGAGGGTCTTTACATAAATGCCGTGATCCGCCAGCAGTTTTCCAATTTTACGTCCGGTCATGCAGGGAGTGCTGTAACAATAGGTGACAATCTCTCGGTCCGGATTGGCCGCTATCGCCTCGCGGAATTGGCTGACGATGCGCTCGACCTCGTCGTAGGCGGAGGTATCTTTATCGCTGTAAGCGGGAATGTTTATCGCTCCGATTATGTGCTCCTTTTCGTATTCTTCTTGGCTGCGCAAGTCAACGAGAAGCACGCCGTTGCCGCCTTCGTCCAATGACTTCCTAAGTCCGTGCGGGCTGATATGTACCGCATTCTCCACCTCGTAAAATTCTTCGATCAGTTGCTCGTTTGTTTCCCCGGCGTGTCTGTCGAGGGTTTTCAAAAAAACGATGCTGGTAAGACTACCAACTAAAGCCGCAATTATTATTGTCGTAAAGAAATGTGGATGGAGCATAAGGTTAAAAAGTTAAACGCGGTGTCCCCAGGAGGAATCGAACCCCCATCAAGAGCTTAGAAGTCTCCTGTTCTATCCATTGAACTATGGGGACGGGTTCTGCGTGACGCTAGAGTAGCAAATTTTCGGCTGTTGGGGAATTTATCTGTGGGCGCTGAGGGACTTGGTCCTTACAGGACCAGTACCCGTCTTGGATATTTTAATTCGTTTCACTCTTAAAATATCTCAAGACGGCTTCAAGTCCCTCATCACCGCGCAAAACATAAGAGCCAAAAGCTCCAGGTATTCGCTTCCGGCTTCTTGTTTTGTGGGCGCTGAGGGACTTGAACCCCCGACCTTTCGCGTGTAAAGCGACAGCTCTACCAACTGAGCTAAGCGCCCAAAACAGTAACGAAATATTACTGGTTTTCAGGAAAAGTTCAATAGCATATACTTTCCTAATGCACGAAATTTGTTGCATCGTTAACGGCAAGGTGCAGAATGTGGCCTATCGCGCTTATGTGCAGGATTCCGCGAGCGAACTCGGTGTGTGCGGCTACGTGCGGAATTTACCTGACGGCACTGTGGAAGTAGTGGCCCAAGGTTCTCCCGACTTGCTTAAGGAATTTGTTGAGTATCTGCACGAAGGCTCGCTTCTATCAAAAGTCGAAGACGTGTCGATTGACTGGAGGACGGTAAAAAATAGGCACGACGATTTCTCCATACTTCATGATTAAAGAACCCACGGTAATTTTTGAAGATGAAAATATTTTAGTCATTGATAAACCGACCGGTTTGTTGGTGCATTCCGATAATGCCGACGCTTCGGGCACGGTGGTGGACTGGTTTTTAACGCGCAATCCGGAAGCGAGCGGAGTCGGTGAACCTCGCATCGGAAAAGATGGAGAAGAAATCGAACGCTCCGGCGTAGTACACAGGCTTGATAAAGAAACTTCCGGAGTCATGGTGCTTGCCAAAAATCAGAAGGCTTTTGATTCGTTGAAACAACAGTTTCAGAATCATCTGGTGAAAAAGGAGTACCGCGCTCTCGTTTACGGCCACTTGAATGAAAAATGGGGAACGATAGATAGACCGATTGGCCGCAGCGGCAAAGACTTTCGTCGACGCTCGGCCGAACGCGGCGCCAAGGGCCATCTGCGCGAAGCGGTGACCGACTGGGAGCTACTTAAACAAGGCGAGTATAAAGGAGAAAAATTCGCCTACCTTCGGCTTTTACCAAAGACCGGCCGTATGCATCAACTTCGTGTTCACCTAAAAGCCATTGGACATCCGATAGTTGGCGACAAGCTTTACGCCGGCAAGAAATTGGAACAGTCCAATAATCTTGGCCTTGAGCGTTTGGCGCTTCATGCGCATAAGCTTGAGTTGCGCTTACCTAGTGGCATGACAAGAGCATTTGAGGCCGTCTTACCAGATGAGATAGACAAAGTCACGGAGCATATTGCGGTAGAGTAGGAGCTGTGTTAAAGTACGCCCACTTTTATTTTGATTTATGACGTCCGCGCTTAAAGGTATCGCCATCTCTCCGGTAAACATGGAGGATCGCAAACAACTCGGCATCAAGGCCGGGGATACTGTTCGCGTGCACCAAAAAATCCAGGATAAGGACAAAGTCCGCCTTCAGGTGTTTGAAGGCACTGTTTTAGCGCGAAAGCACGGCGACGAGCCGGGCGCGACCTTTACTGTCCGCAAGGTATCGAGCGGAATTGGCGTGGAGAAAATTTTCCCGCTTTACTCGCCCGCGATTGATAAGATTGAGATTGTAAAACGTTCGAAAGTCCGCCGCTCGAAACTTTATTACATTCGCGAAAAAGTCGCCCGCGAGATCAAGCGACAAATGCGCCGCATAAGTCTTGTTGATTTAGGCACCGAATCGGAAATGGAAGCGGCCCAGAGAGCAGAAGCGGAAGCCGAGGCGGCCAAAGAAGCAGAAGCCAAAGCGTTGGAAGAAAAGCAAGCTAAAGAAGCTGAAGAGAAGGCAGCAGCGGAATCAAGCACACCAATCGAAACTCCCGCAGAAAACGACGAAGAAGTGAAGAAGGAATAAAACACAAAAAGACCGGCCGTGGCCGGTCTTTTTGTGTTGGGTGCCCAGGAGAGGACTTGGTTCTTACAGAACCTGTTCAGGTTGTCGCTCTTTTTTACAAAAGAGCAGCCAACCTTTTCAAGTCCTCTGACCCATTCAGAAAGTCCGCCGTGGAAGCGGACTTTTTGAATGGGTGCCCAGGAGAGGACTTGAACCTCCACGTCTTTCGACACACGCACCTCAAGCGTGCCTGTATACCAATTTCAGCACCTGGGCATACTTTGTTTTCAAAGTGGCGACATTATGCCTCATGGAGTATGGCAATTCAAGTTATACTGGCAATTATGAAAACCATCACCGACCACTCTTACGGTGCCATTCCAGTTTTAAGAAACGAAAACGGAGAGTGGGAAGTGTTGCTAATAGAGCAACATGACAGACGCGAAGTCGGTACATTCTGGGGTTTCCCGAAAGGCCACGCTGAAGCGGGCGAAAGCGGGGAGGCGGCCGCCCTTAGAGAACTCAAAGAGGAAACTGGAGTTGACGACATCGCACTCGTTCCGGGCGTTGTTTTTGAAACCGGTTATAGTTTTGCGGAAAATGGCGTTAGAATAAACAAAACGGTTACTTACTATCTAGTTCTCGCGAAGAACAGAGCGGTGGAAATTTCACAGCCTCGAGAAATAGCCGAACTTCGCTGGCTTCCACTGAAGGAGGCGGAGAAGCGGCTCACGCACGAAAATTCGCGCGAAGTTTTAAAGGACGTCTTAAGCTATCTAACAAAAAACTATGAATAAATTTTTGCTAATATTTGTTCTACTGATGATATCGCTTGTCGGAGTTTCGATATGGACGTGGAAAAAGCAAGTCACAATCAACGAACCAATAGCGTGTACGCTTGAGGCGAAAATTTGTCCCGACGGCACGGCTGTCGGACGAACAGGACCGAACTGTGAATTTGCAGCGTGTCCGGAACCCGTAGAAGATGACACCTTAGAGAAGCATATCGAAGAAAAATCCGACTTTATAAAATTAGAGTCGCCGACCCCTTACGCAACCATAACCTCACCGCTTACGGTGCAGGGAGAGGCGAGAGGCAATTGGTATTTTGAAGCCAGTTTCCCGGTCATTCTGGTGAATTGGGACGGACTGATTATTGCACAAGGTATCGCAATCGCGGACGGTGAGTGGATGACGACGGAGTTTGTACCATTTACAGCGACGCTAGAATTCACCACCGACTTTCCGCCTAACGCGCAAGAATTTATGAAAAAAGGGGCACTGATATTAAAAAAGGACAACCCGTCCGGATTGCCTGAACATGACGACGCTCTTGAGATACCGATAGTGTTCGAATAAGGGGATAGCCGGCACGCGCCCTGCGCGCACCGACACCCATCGTCATTGTTGCATAGACTTGTAATTCGGGCCATTGGCGACTGGCTGGTCGTCTTCCTTATTATCATCGCCGCTGTGAACTTTTTGGGCCCTGGTATTTTTGATGCTCATGACTACCGCCGCCAGCATAAGTATGCCGACAAACCCGAAAAACACCGCATTCTTCACTTCCAAGAGCGCGTCCATTTTCTTTTTATCTCCTCGTTATTGCCCCCTTCGCCATCCTAATCCCAACAGCGCTCTCGTGTAAAGCAATCAACAGTGTCTAACTTTTTTCGCCATTTTTGGGCTCTACAAAATGTGTCCACACAGAAGCCTGTCCCTTTTTCTCCATCAGTCGTTTGACGGCGTCTGGGCCGAGCATTTCGAGAATGAGTTGATAACCCTCGGCCGATTCCTCAAGGTTTGGCAGGCGGGCTTTTTTAACAGCGAAACAAGTCGCTGACACACCATCTCCGGCCTTCTTCTCCCCATACCGAGTGCAGACCGTTAGGTCGGAACCTTTATTAAGTTCGCCAATCATTTCCGAAAGCGTGTTGGTAATCTCGCTTTGGTTGCCGTTAATCGTCGCCAAAAT
Organism: uncultured Candidatus Saccharibacteria bacterium; assembly: GCA_964480015.1. GTDB lineage: Bacteria > Patescibacteriota > Minisyncoccia > Phycocordibacterales > UBA918 > OLB19. The sequence goes on along the minus strand of CAYZRD010000039.1, from coordinate 986 downwards.
CTCTCCTCTAGCCTCATGCCAACCGGCCTCTATCGGCGAACCCTCGGTGTTTCGCACGACGCGCAAAGACGCGTTCGTCCCCGCAATTCCAGTGGCGGCTGAGAGGGATGTCGGATCGCCGCTCACCAGAATCACCTCATACTTTCCGTCGAAACTTTTGTTTAGCACCTCCGAGATGGCGGCCACTAAATTGCCAATTTCCTTCGGGTCTTTTGGCGTCGGGATCACCAGAGACAACTTTATGCCGCCCGCCGGGGATGCATTATTGGTTTCAGTCATATTAAAAGTAGTATAACGTGGCCCTCGGGAACGAAAAACTCCCAAATGGGAGTTTTTCGTTCCTTAAGACTCGAAACAAGCTTATATGCCCGCCATCGACATTACGCTCGGCAAGGAAAGGAGTATGAAAGCGACTCCGCAAAGCACGGTCGGATTCATCCATCCCATTTGGTAGTTCTTTGCTACCAACATGATACCGATTATCAACACTACGATATCAAATAGTGAGAATAAGTCGTACATAAATTATGTAGCTAACTAATAATGCTCTAACCCTATTATTATACAACGCTATTTGGGCGGCTAGAGAGAATCGAAACTTACAGTTTCAGTATCCCAATTGGCTAAATTATTTTGCAAGCTCATAATTTAGCTCAATCAGGCTTCGATTCTTCTATCCGCACCAAAAATATAATCACCAAAAGCCTCAAGTCGCTTTTGGCTCATTATTTTTGGGCGGCTAGAGAGAATCGAACTCTCGACACAAGTGCCACAAACTTGAGTTTTACCACTAAACTATAGCCGCCATGTGACTCGGGGCGCGGCGTAGCCGCGCCCCTTGGTGGTCATATTTATACCTATTTCGGGTTTAAAAGTCGAGACTCTTTCTTATATACTGCTAGTATGGACGGCGAAGCGCGAAAACTAATTTTTGTAGTAATACTTCTGCTCGGCGCTGGCGTTGGTTTTTACCTAGCCAAATTTTT
>CAYZRD010000038.1:0-6483 GCA_964480015.1 uncultured Candidatus Saccharibacteria bacterium | reverse complement strand
GCGAGTAAAATACCAACGACGCCGAGAACAAGAAAAATAGCGCCGGCTTTGCTGTCGTTGTCTCTGCCTCCGCCCCACATCATGCTGCGCAAAAACATATCCGCGACGATGGCAACAAATCCAGCAAGCACGACCGCGACTGTCGAAACCAGCATATCGCGGTTGCCGATATGAGACAGTTCGTGCGCGATGACGCCCTCGAGTTCACTGCGGTCAAGTATTTGCAAAAGTCCGGTTGTGACCGCGACAACCGCGTGTTCAGGGTCGCGACCGGTCGCGAACGCGTTCGGAGAAGGATCGTTAACAACGTAAACCTTTGGCATCGGAAGACCGGCGGTAATGGAAAGATTTTCAACGATGTTATAAAGATCAAAATACTCTTCCCTTTTGACCGGCTTTGCGCCCGTCATCGCGACGACCAGCTTGTCGCTCCACCAATAACTGCCGACATTCATTACAAGCGCGAATATGACCGCGGCGTAAAGAATAATCGGGTCGCCTACGTACCACGAGATAAAATAACCGATTGCAATAACAATTGCAAAAAACATCGCCATCAAAAACCAAGTCTTGCGAATATTTTTATCTTGTTCGGTGTATAAAGTCGCCATAGTTCAGCAGGAAGCTATTTAAGTCCTTGCGGAGTTTCATTGCTTTTATAATTTGAATCAGAAGACCAATGAAGAAAATGTCGCTTCTCGTATTTTCCCTTCCTTTTGACATTTTCTTCAATCGCAACTTTGATATCCGCTTCTGATATTTCCAGCTCTTTTGTCAACGCGTCGAGAACGATCATTAGGTCCGCGTATTCGGCCATGAACTCCTCTCGTGTGCGCGATTTAGAGAGACCATCAGCCTCTTCTTTCACTTTCTTTAACAATTCCTGTTGGAATTCGCTGTCATCTTCAATAACACGCACTTCGCAAGACTCGCCCTTGCCTTCGATTTTGTACCTTATTTCGTCGCGTACGAGCTTGTTATAAAAGATCTTGCTCATACTGGGGGTACTTAGAATTTAACCGCCACTGGATCTTTGGCCGCCGCTTCGTCGTCGCCAAGCTCAAAATATTCCTGCTCCTTAAAACCAAACATATTGCCGATGAAGTTTTGCGGAAAGGACTGGAGCGCGATGGCAAGATCGCGGACGTTCGTGTTGTAGAAGCGCCGAGCGGCTTGGATTTTGTTTTCGGTGTCGGTAAGTTCGCTCTGAAGCTGTGAAAAGTTTTGGCTGGCTTTTAAGTCAGGATAGGCTTCAGCGATTGCCAAAAGTTTGCCGAGCGACTGCGTAAGAGCGCTTTCGGCTCCGGCCATCGCCGCGATTTGTTCCGGGGTGATGTTCGACGGATCAACGTGAACTTGCGTCGCCTTGGCGCGAGCCTCGGTCACTTCATCAAACACTCCGCGCTCGTGAGCAGCATAGCCTCTAACGGTTTCTACTAAGTTGGGAATAAGGTCGTAGCGGCGCTTTAACTGAACATCAATGTCCGCCCACGCTTCCTTGGACCTTTGCACCAAAGTAACAAAGCGATTGTAAGCCCACACGGCCCAAAGCGCGACCGCGCCAGCAATTATGAGAAGAATTAGACCAGTATTCATGATTGATAGTTAGTTTATAGGATTAATCAAGTGGATTATATCATAATTTGACTATCAAGTGAGAGAGCGTCGTGCTTGAGGTTGGACAAATTAAACTCAAACATGACCGAGTGAACGATGATAGAAAAGAGCTTGCCTCTTTACCATAAAGTGAGCGAGTGTCGTGATTGAGATCTTCTTTAAAATTTCAAGCATGACCGAGCTAACGCAGATAGAAAAGAGCTTGCCTCTTTACAAGGAAATGTAATATTGTAGTATCGCTTGGAACCTGAAGGTCAACAACAAACCGAGGAGGTCAATATGGCGAAAGTCCTAGTCGCGCTTTATGGTGCGGACGATATGTGGCGAACCGTCCATGAGTTGGAGGCGGAGGGTCACGAGGTGGTGGGCACCGGAGAACTTGAAGGGGCCCTGGACCACTACTTTAAGCTCCACTCCACCAGCCCGTTTGATGTGGTCGTCATCAGCGTCCACTTCAATCGCGCGTTCGCTGGATACGACTTCGTTCGTCGGCTCCGGAAGAAAGGTGACCAGACACCCATCATTCTCGCCCAGTGGTCGCTTGGATTCAACGTCCCATACACCTGGGAAGAGGAACGGGTTAAGTTCATTCCACTTGAAGAGGGCGGATGGGTGACCAGGATGATCAAGGAAATTGAAACGATCCTCCGCTGATTGACGATACATTGCAACAAGCGGCGCCATCCGGGCGCCGCTTCAAGGGGACGAACGGGACACGTTTGTCCTTTTTTTAATATCCCATGCCCATACCACCCATATCGGGCATTGCAGATTTTTTGTCGTCTACCGGTTCGTCCGCCACAGCCGCTTCGGAAGTGAGTAAAATCGCGGCGGCGGAAACTGCGTGCTGGACGCTTGCGCGCTCAACCTTAACCGGGTCAATGATACCGGCAGAAATCATGTCATTCACCATTTCGGCCTTTACCGCGTCGTAACCGGCATTGCCTCCGGCGGTCTTCACTTTTTCAACCACGACCGCGCCGTCGTCCTTGCCGGTGTTGTCTGCTATCTGTCGAAGCGGTACTTCAAGCGCTTTAAGCACAATGTTGTAGCCGACCATTTCTTCGCGCCCTAAATCTTTTTTGGACAAAATGTTTTTCTCCACTTCCGCGGCCGCTCGTGCAAGCGATGTGCCACCGCCCGGCACGATTCCCTCTTCTATGGCAGCACGAGTGGCATTGACTGCGTCCTCGATTTTGAGTTTCAGATATTTCATTTCCGTCTCGGTCGCGGCGCCGACTTTGATAACAGCGACACCTCCGCCGAGCTTAGCAATACGTTCTTCCAGTTTTTCTTTATCGAATTTCGAGTCGGTGTTCTTAAGCTGGGATTTCAGAGCGGCCACGCGGTCGTCAATTGTTTTCTTCTCACCGGCGCCGCCAACTACTATGGTGTTGTCTTTGGTTGAAATCACTTTGGCGGCTTTGCCTAAGTGCGACAGATCGGCATTCTCAAGTTTCAAACCAAGTTCTTCGGAAATCACCTGTCCGCCTGTCATTATGGCGATGTCCTGAAGCACTTCTTTTTTGCGATCGCCATAACCCGGCGCTTTGACGCCAAGCACCGAAAAGCCGCCCTTTAATTTATTCACGATAAAAGTCGTAAGGGCTTCGCCTTCGATTTCATCGGCAATAATGACAAGTTCCTTCTTGCCGGATTGAGCAATTTTTTCAAGAAGCGGCAGAATTTCTTGAATTGAAGAAACTTTTTTATCGGTAATAAGAATTTGAGCGTCTTTATATTCGGCTTCCATGCGCTCCGGATTGGTCACCATGTAAGGAGAAACGTAACCGCGGTCGAATTCCATGCCTTCAGTGAACTCGGTTTCAATACCAAATGATTGGCCTTCCTCCACAGTCACTACTCCGTCCTTGCCAACCTTATCAATAGTTTCGGCGATTTTCTCTCCGATCTCGGCGCTTTCAGCGGAAATTGTGGCGACCTGTTTTATTTCATCGGTATTGCTAATTTTCGTAGCCATGCTCTTCAGCGCTTCGACAACGTCGCGGGCGGCGTGCTCCATGCCGGCGCGTACGGCCATGGCATTTAAGCCCATCGAGGTTTGGCGGAGGCCTTCGTGAACAAGCGCTTGGGTTAGAACCGTCGCAGTTGTGGTACCGTCTCCGGCGAGTTCGTTCGTTTTGTTAGCTACCTCCTTGATTATCTCGGCGCCCATGTTCTCGAATTTGTCCTTGAGCGTAATTTCTTTGGCTATGGAAACGCCGTCGTTTGTGATGGTCGGACCGCCGTAACCTTTATCAAGAACAACGTTGCGCCCGCGCGGACCGAGCGTCACCTTCACGGCGTTTGCGACCGTATCTACGCCTTTTTTCAGTTTCTTTTTTACTTCCTCATCAAAAATTACTTGTTTTGCCATATTTTTTTAGTGAGTTTACGAGCTTGGAAAATATGGCCCGCCCTTGTTTAAAAACCTTGGTTTTGAAACATGGAGGGCTCTTTAACGCTCGTAAACAATTTAAATTAACTGATAACTCTGCACCCGCCAAAATTTTGCGTCGGCAAAATTTAGGAAGGTCTAAGCGCTTTTAATTCGTTCCACTTATAAGAATTGCTAAAATGTCAGATTCTGAAATCACCCAGTATTCGTTTTTCCCAACTTTCACCTTGTCGCTCCAACTTTTAAAGAGCACACGGTCACCGACTTTGACTTCAAGCGGAACTTTTTTGTCGCCGTCCTCATTCCATCTTCCTTCACCCACAGCCACAACGACGCCTTGGTCGTTTTTTTCCTTGGCGGCGGTGTCGGGAATGATAATGCCCGAAGCGGATACGCTGCCGGCCTCTTCGTCGGAGAGCGGCCTAATAACCACTCTGTCTCCTAAAGGTTTGATTGTAGTTTCAGACATATAGATTTTGTTATAGAATTTTACGAGCGTTACAAAATCTTACACCCGCCAAAATTTTGCGTCGGCGAAATTTAGGAGGATCTAAGCACTTCTAATCTCGCTCTGGCTAGTAAGAATTGCTAAGACAAAACCCGTCTAGCGGCGGTATTATACGAATAGCTTTTGACTGTGTCAAAAATTAAATTATTATGCACCTGTAGGCCACTACCCGAAACCTTTAACAGAGCCGCCACGAGGGGGGACAAGCCTTCAATTTTTACTTTTCAACTGCATTTTTATTTTTGACATTTGAATTTTAAATTTAATATGCTAGTATCTCCGGACATGGAATTCGTACGATCTGTCGTACTTCCGATACTGCCTTATATACAGATAATTCTCTCCGTCCTGCTTGTAGCAGCCATTCTCCTACAACAGCGCGGATCGAGCCTTGGCGGGGCCTTCGGAGGTGATAATTTTAGTGCCGCTTTCCATAAGCGCCGAGGCGGAGAACTTTTCCTTTTCCGTTTGTCCATCACCCTCGCTATACTATTTGTACTGTCTGCACTGATAAATGTAATGGCTTAGCTCAGGTTTTGCGGCTATTGAACTATAAAACTGAAATCAAGTTATTTTCTCATGAACGAACCCACCCCGACCGGTTTAGCTCTCTTTGACCGACTATTTGAATATTTTGACAAACGCCTGCCGAGCGACCGATTGTTGCTTTACATTTTGATTTTAGTCACTGTTTTTACCGGCTCGTACAGTTTGAATCTGCTGAATAAAAGTTACATCCGCGAGGTGCCCTCTTCGGGCTGCACTCTAGTGGAAGGAGTTATCGGTACGCCGCGCTTCGTGAATCCGGTTTTGGCGGTAACCAAAGCCGACCATGATTTGGTCGCTCTCATGTACAGCGGCCTTATGAAAATTTCGCCGGAGGGAGAACTTGAGTATGACCTCGCCAGCAGCGTCAATGTTTCTGATGACGGTTTGGTGTACAACATTACTTTGCGCGGCGACCGGTATTTTCACGACGGTGTTTTGATACGCGCCGAGGATGTCGCCTACACCATCGGACTTATACAAGACGCGGCGCTTAAATCCCCGCTTCGCGGCAACTGGAACGGCGTGGTTGTCGAAGTGATCAACGACCACGAGCTCAATTTGGTACTTGAGGAAGCTTATGTGCCGTTTATGGAAAATTTGACCGTCGGCATACTCCCGAAACATATTTGGAATAATCTTTCTGACGAGGAATTGCCTTTTAGCCAGTACAATACCGAACCGATCGGTTCCGGTCCTTACAAGCTGAAGACCGTCAAGAGAAATAAATCCGGGTTGGTTGACGAGTACAATCTGGTAGCGGAAAACCGCGGCGAGGATACTGCGAACATAAGCGGCATTACCCTGAAGTTCTATCAAAACGAGAGTGACGTGGTGACGGCGCTAAACGCCGGCGATATAAATGCCACCGCGGCGCTTAGCGAACTGTCACTGGCCAAGATCGACTTGGCAAATCTGCAGGTGATCGAGCAGCCATTGCCGAGAGTGTTTTCGATTTTTTTCAACCAAAACAAATCGCCAGCGCTTCGCGACGCTTCGGCCAGGAAAGCTTTGGAGATAATAATTGATCGCGAAGAGCTCATCCGCCGGGTACTAAACTCTTACGGAACGCCGAGCAATTCGCCGATACCGCCGGGGTTTTCGGAAATCGCGGCAGATTCGGTCGAACAACCACTGACCCGCGAGGCACGCCTCTCTAAGGCCAAGGAAATTCTTGAAGCCGGCGGGTGGAAACAGGAGAAAGACGGACACTTTGAAGCGGTGCTTGAAAAGAGCACCACCACCCTCGCTATAAGTTTGCGTTCATCTAACACGCCGGTGTTTGAACAAATTGCCGCTTATCTCAACGAAATCTGGAGCGCGCTCGGAGTGAAGGTCGAATCGAGGCTGTACGAGCAAAGCGACTTGGTGCAGACGGTTATCAGGCCAAGAGACTATCAGGCGCTTCTATTCG
>CAYZRD010000037.1:0-6520 GCA_964480015.1 uncultured Candidatus Saccharibacteria bacterium | reverse complement strand
AGTCCTTACGAACTGGTTGAAAAGTACGGCGCCGACGCCACACGCTATTTGCTACTTCGTCACGTTCATCCTTTCGACGACTCCGATGTCACTTGGGAGAAGCTCGACGAGTGGTACACCGCCAACCTCGTAAACGGCCTCGGCAACCTCGTCGCCCGCGTCATGAAAATGGCTGAGGATAATTTAGAGTCACCTATAGAGCAGCCGAGTGGACTCCAAGGTCATGAAGAAGTTTCTAATGAAATTAATAATTTTGCTTTTCAGAATGCCGGGGATTTAATTTTCTCCCTAATTGCGTCTTTGGATGAGCGAATTACTGATGAGGAACCCTTCAAGCTTGTAAAAACTAATTTAGACAAGGGGAAAATGGTAATCAGAGGTTGTGTTGCTGAATTGTGGAATATTGCGAATCTACTTGAGCCATTTATGCCGGAAACTTCTGGAATTATTTTGGAAGCAGTGAAAACCAACAAAAAACCAGAAAATTTGTTTAAGCGTTTAGAGAGTTAGTATGAAAAAGTTGATTGTATTGCCGGGTAATAGCATTAGAAATAAGGAGTGGGGCGAAGGAGTAATCAGTCACTACCAAAAATGGTTCCCAGAGACTTATATGCAATATTACGACCACTGGCAAAGTGGTGGGCGATTAGTAAACTTCGAGAAAGAGCTAAGTAGGCTCGGAGATGTAGTGTCAGACTCATCGTCCAGCTCTAGTTTTGTGATAGTGGCAAAATCTCTCGGTTCTATCTTGACGTTGGTTGCCGTTGGAAAAGGCATTGTAAAACCGGAGAAGTGTATATTCTTCGGTATGCCGCTTGAAATGGCGGCGGACGGGGTACTTAAAAATAATTGGGAATTGCTTGAAGAATTTGAGGTTCCTACCTTAGCATTTCACAATGATGCTGACCCTACAGCGAATTTTGAATTTACGAAAAATACTTTGAAAGAACACGCTCCAAATATAAATTTGATCAAACGCTCAGGCGATAATCATAATTATGACGAGTTTGACGAGTTTGATTTAGAAGTGAAAAAGTTTTTGCAAGTATGAAGTCAGTTGAGGAAATTTTGCAGAGGAATGCGAGAGTGGAGGCCGATAAGGCTTGGGAGACCAGCAAAACGAGAAGGGGAATCATTGCGGTCGTGACTTACATAACCGCGGCGGTTTTTCTAAAACTCATCGGCAACGACACGCCGTTTATAAACGCCCTCGTGCCCATGGGCGGTTATATTTTCTCGACATTGTCCCTGCCGGTAATAAAAACCTGGTGGCTCGTCAGTTATTTCAACAAGCGTGAACAAGAAGACCCACAATAAATTCTATATATCTTGCAAGATATATAAAGTTAGTCTATGTATCTTATAAGATATACAGACTAGTGTAATGGATTGTAATTATGAATGGGGAGTATAAATACATTGATACGCACGCGCATTTGAATCTATCGGCATTTAAGGACGATAGGGACGCGGTTTTAAAACGGATGAGAGGTGAGAAGGTGGCGGCGATAAATGTTGGCACCAAAGAAAGCACCAGCAAGCTGGCGGTGGAAATCGCGGAAGGGAATGACAATTGTTTTGCCATAATCGGTCTTCACCCAATACAAACTGTGCCTTCATACCATGACGAGGAAGAGATTGGTGAAGGCGGCGCTCCCTTTACTTCCAAGGGCGAAGTTTTTAACAAAGATTTTTATCGCGAACTGGCAACACACAAAAAAGTTGTCGGAATAGGCGAGTGCGGTTTTGATTTTTGGCACACTCCTAAAGACAGTTTGGAAATACAGGAGCGGGCTTTTGTGGCGCAAATAGAATTAGCTAACGAACTCAACCTGCCGCTTATGATTCACACGCGCGGTCCGAAACCGGGAGAAGAAAGTCCGACCGGACGAAGCGTCTACGAGGACGTTTACGAAGTTTTAAAACAGCACGCCAAGGTACCGTTTAACGTGCACTTTTATGCCGGCACTTACGACGAAGCCAAGAAATTTTTCGATATCGGCGGCACAATTTCTTTTACCGGTGTTATTACTTTTGCCAAAGACTACGAAGAAGTGGTAAAAAACGCGCCATTGGAGTTAATCCACGCCGAAACCGATTGCCCGTATGTCGCTCCAGTCCCACACCGCGGCAAACGTTGCGAACCCCAAATGGTTATTGAAGTATATAGAAAGATAGCACAACTCAAGAATCTTGATGAAGAAACTGTGCGTTTACAGCTCTTGGAAAATGCTAAGAAACTATGCTTCAATAACAAAGATTTTGATGGTTAAAGAAGTGAGAAGCGAATACTTGAAGCTTCGAAGACCTTGACTGATGTTTCAGGAAAACTTGGACTGAAATGTTGACAAAATGTACGGCTCCTGTAAGGAGGATAAAAAATCGCAGAGATAAAGAGAGAAAACGAAGAGACAGTGAGAGAAAAATTAGTCAGAAACGCGAGCCAACTCTACACAGTTCAATAAAATGTTGAAGTGGTAATTTTGGCTTTGCTAGTCGAAGATGTGAAGGAGATAACGGTCGATTTCACGTTGCTCCCAATCGTAGAAATGCGCGCCGGCCTCGTTTAGGTCGCCAGCTAGTTCTACGCCGACAAAGCGCCAGTGCCAGGGTTCGTAAACATAGTAGCCGTTGTTCTCGGGGTAGGAGAGCACAAAGCCGTATTTGTGTGCGTTAGAAAGAAGCCATTGATACGCCGCGGTCGAACCAAAGCCATCTAAGCCACCGCCTATGCCGCTCGTCGTAAAATCCACAGTAGTACCAAGCTGGTGTTCGGAAAAACCTTGGTCGGCGGAGAAGGCATTGGCACCACTACCGTAAGTCACGGTGTATGCGCCTTTAAGTTGTGCTTGTTGGCCAAAAGAACGATAGGCGGACACAACCCAGAGATCGACGCCCTCCTTCTTAGCAGCTTTCAACATACGTTCGAAGAAGGGCATGACCTTGGTATGGAGCTGGTTCGGCTTATCCTCGGAGTATTTCCACTCCTTGTCAATTTCTTTAAGCGATTCGGGAATGTAGTGCTCGTTGAGGAAGTAAACTTTGGAATATTTTTGGAGGAGTTCTTTATCGGTTTTGGAAAGTTTATCGAGGTCGGAGACAGTACCCGCAATTTCGGTGATTTGTTCTTCCATTTGGTCGTTGCGTTCCTTCTCACCCTGGAGGCGGTTTTGTGTGTCGCTTAATTCTTCCGAAGTCATTTCGAGGCGTTCAGAAAGTTCGGCAATGGTGGCCTTGGCGAGAGTTTGTTCCGCGAGACTCTGGCTTGTGTACTTCGCGTACAAGTTTTCGAGCTCGGAGTGAGTTTTATCGAGTGCAAAAAGCTGCCAGCCCAAATAACCGCTGACGATCGCGAGGACCGCTATCAAAATGAGACCGATGTGAGTGCTGTAACGCTGCATGAACACTGATTTTAACATAGGGGGGCCTTCTTATTGAAAAAGCCCTTTACCCGTGGTACTGTAGCGCCACACCTTTAACAGGTAAAAACAATTAAATGGCAGAAGCAATCATGCCAGCGATCGAGGCAGAAAGCGAAACTTTGGAGGAAAACGAAACCCAAAGCTACGAACTGGCCTTCCATATACTTCCAACGGTCGCTGAAGAGGAAGTCAAAGCGGTTTTTGAAGCTATCAAAACCGCCATTACTAAAGACGGCGGAGAACTCTTCGATGAGGAAGCGCCGGAGCGTTTTGCGCTCGCTTACGATGTCGTAAAACATTTGGAAGGAAAGAATCGCAAATTTACAAGCGCATATTTCGGCTGGGTGCGTTTTCGCGCGGCCGGCGAAGCGGTAGTTAGGATCAATCACGAGCTTGAACTTAACACCAACGTCTTGCGCCACCTGCTTATCAAGCTGACCAAGGTGGAAGAACAGAATCCGTTCCGCTTCCACGAGAATCTCAAAGACCAAAAGATGGTCACGACCGTGGAAGAGTCCGAAGTAATACCGGACTTCACCACCGTTTCCGAAGACGATACCAAGGAGGAAGCGCCGAGAGAAGAAGGAGGCGAAGTGGACGAGGCCGCTCTCGAAAAAGCCCTCGAGAAAAAGGATGTATAATGGCGGGAATGGAGTGCACTTTAAGCGCACAACTTAATCCCTAATCCCTAACCCCTAGCACTATGTACCTCAACAAAGCCATGGTTTTCGGAAATCTAACCAGAGATCCGGAACTGAAAACCTTGCCAAGCGGCATCAATGTCTGCTCCTTCGGCATCGCGACGAACCGCGTCTATAACGACCGCGACGGCAAGCGCCAGGAAGCGACCGAATATCACAACATCGTGGTTTTTGGCCGCCAAGCGGAAACGACCGCGCAGTATTTGAAGAAAGGCTCAAGCGCTTTCGTCGAAGGCAGATTACAAACCCGCAGTTGGGAACAAGACGGCGCCAAGCAGTATCGCACCGAGATAGTCGCTGATAGGGTGCAGTTTGGTCCAAGAAATAGTGGTGGCGGGGGAGCTGCGCCAGCATCGGCCGAACCTAAAGATAGCGCTTCCAAGGCTCCCGATTATCCTGAAGAGTCTATCAACCCCGAAGATATTCCTTTCTAAAACTTCCAGAATCGGCGAAATCCTAGAGTTTCAGAATTTTTGCTCCCGCGCCGTAGGTCACTCTACACGTCTTGGTCACAAAAGTTCTTCCAACTCGGCGGATTTCATCCAATTTTGTAAGTTTTAGTCACCCGACAACATAAAAACTTAGCAACCTAGTAACCAAACATGGAAAAAGAACGAAAACAACCAATAACCCACGTTGACTACAAAGACATCACTCGTCTCTCCGCTCATGTGAACCCGCACGCGCGTATTCTTTCAAGAAAGCGCACCGGCCTAAAAGCGAGCGCCCAGCGCGATTTGGCGAGGGCGATTAAGCGAGCTCGCTTTATGGCGCTTTTCTACTAAAAAACTACAAACTAACAACTAAAGACTAGTTTACGCTTTTTCCATTCTCTCCGAATAAGTTCCGGTCTCGGTATTTACTGCAATAATATCGCCTTCGCCGATAAACATCGGTACCATGAGCTTGGCTCCGGTTTCGAGAGTTACTTCTTTTTGCGCGCCGGTTGAAGTGTTGCCCTTAACCGCCGGCATCGCTTCCTTGACCTTGAGCTCTACTTTAATCGGAATATTGACGCCGATAATTTTGTCGTTAAACAGGACAGCATCAATATCGGTTTTTGGTTTTAGGAATTTTCCTTGAGCGCCGACCAGATCGGCCGAGAGAGAAAATCTCTCGCTCGGTTTGCCGGCCTCATGGAACCAATACTCGCCTTTACTCTCGTAAATAAAAGTAATCGGGCGTTTCTCGAGCTCGGCTTCCTCGGCAGTTTCACTGACATGAAAAGTATTTTCCACCACGCGGCCGGAGATCAGGCTCTTCAGTTTCGTAATATTGACCGGTTTGCGCTGCTGTTTGCGGAAAACGTGATGATCCAAAACCACATAGGGTTCGCCATTGAAAATAATGACTTTTTTGGTCAGGATTTCGTTGTAAGACAAAACACTCATATTTTTGTAAACTTAGGGGACAACAATAGCACATTATGCTCGGACTCGGAAATAGCGAAAACGCGAGGGATTTGAGTGATGAAGCGATATTGGCGCGGTCGCAAAAAGAACCGTGGCTCTTTGCCGTGCTTCTTGACCGCTACCAGGATGCCTTTATGAGAAAAGCCAAAAGCATAATTCACAATGACTTGGATGCGGAAGAAATAGTTCAAGACGCTTTTACTAAAATTTACCTTAACGCCGACAAGTTCGTGCCGCAAGAAGGTGCCAGGTTTTCTTCCTGGGGCTATCGCATTTTGATGAACACCGCTTTTACCGTGTATCAAAAACGCGTTAAGGAAGGGCAAAGGTTCGTTAACATCGATCCGGAGTTCGAACAGCTTATCGGCGAGAAAAAGGAACACAGCGGCTTTGCGGAGCAAAGGGACGCGATAGACAGAATTTTGGCTAAGCTTCCCGGCCATTTCGCCAAGGTTTTGCGCCTGCATTATTTGGAAAGATGGAGCCATCAAGACATCGCCGACGAGACGGGAGAGACGGTCGGTACAATAAAGGCGCGCATTCACAGGGCCAAGGCGGCTTTTCGCCGCGAGGCCAAAGGCGGCGAGGCCGAATTGCTATCATGAGCGTAACCAACTTTCAGGAACCGCAGTTATAACAAGCGTTAAAGTCATAATATGTCAAAGACAGCAACCCAATTAAAAAGAGAGATCATGAGGCGGATTTACTACGCCTACGCCCTACGCCTCTCTTTGCACTCGGTGACGCTGAGCCTGGTGGTCTTTGCGGTGTCGCTTTACGCCCTCGGCAAACTGGTTTTTGTGGAGCGTGTCGTTGAAGGATTCCTCAACATTCCGGTTCGCGAGCTCGTGCCGCACACCATTAGAGTACTTGGCTATGCTGACGCGCTGACCCTCGTTGTATTCGGAGTGTGCGCCGCGGCCGCGGGGGTGAAAAACGGCCGGCCGCCGCGGGTTTTAGTGTCGACAACATGTCGCGTAGGCGC
>CAYZRD010000036.1:0-6734 GCA_964480015.1 uncultured Candidatus Saccharibacteria bacterium | reverse complement strand
AGTGCAAAAAAGCGCTTGAAGAAGCCGGCGGCGATATGGCGAAAGCCCTCATCATTTTAAAAAAGAAGCGCAGCGAAGCCGCGGAAAAGAAATCCGACCGCGAGCTGGGCGCCGGCACCGTCGGCGTCTACGTCCACAACACGAACGAAGTGGCCGCCATGGTTCTCCTTGCTAGTGAGACCGATTTTGTAGCCAAGAATGAAGAATTCGTGGCGCTCGCTCGCGAAATCGCCATGCAAGTGGCCGCGCAAAATCCCAAATACATATCTCGTGAGGATGTGAACGAAGAGGAGATAAACAAAGCCAAAGAAGTATTTGCCGCCGAGGTCAAAGATAAGCCGGCCGATATGCAGGAAAAAATCCTTGCCGGCAAACTCGACAGCTACTTCAGCGATAAAATCTTACTCGAGCAGCCTTTCATTAAAAATCCCGACACTACGATCGGCGAAATGGTAACCGGCGCGATACAGAAATTCGGCGAGAACATTTCGATTGTTGAAATGAAGCGCTTGTCCGTGAAATAATTTTTTGAATGAAGAAAACGCGGCTGTGCCGGCAGCCGCGTTTTCTTTTTCCTTGGCTGACTGGTAAAATGTCACGAATATGAACGTGTCTTTGTTAATATTTTTGGTTTCGGCTTTCTTGCTGCTGTTTTTTATAGTGCTGTTGCGAATGGAAGAAAGGCGCGGTCGGAGATTGTTGCTTGGCGGCGCCAGAGGGTGGCTTGATCAAAAAGTTCTGGCTTTGAATTATTTTTTCTCTCACATTTCCATAAGTTGGGGGAGTGGAGCACTGCGAGTCACTTTTCATTTTCTGATGCACGAGGTGCTTGGCGGCATCGTTTCCGCTCTTCGCGCGCTTGAATATAAGGTGACGCATCTCCAGCGTCAGAACCGCAACATCGTGAAGTCGTTCAGCGCCCAAAAAGAGAAAGGCCACCTTCACCTCATCGCCGAGCATAAGCAAAACACCGCCCTTTCCGAAGATCAAAAGAAAGAGTTGAAGGTCAAGGCCATAGAACCGAACTAAATACTTTGTCGTTCTGTAATTTTAGATATCACACTTGTCCAGTTAACTGGACAAGTGTGATAGGATTAGACAATGGTAAATGTATCTAAGCGAACTTTAAAGGAGAAACATTTTACTGAACTTCTGGGTCAATTGGCAAAAATAACTGCCAAATCAAATCACAGAACTGCAACTGCATATCTCACTGAACTTCTAACCACATCAGAGCAAGTAATGCTCGCGAAACGCCTAGCCATAATCTTGATGTTGCGAGAACAAGTCGCCAATCCTGTAATTGCCAAGACTTTGCGCGTTAGTCGGACGACTGTGTCTAAAGTATTTAATGAGTATTTTAATGGCCACTTTCATACGATTGGCCGATTAGCCGGGAGGACAAAGGCGGAAAAACAGGAGTTGTGGAGTATGGTAGAAAAAGTATTGAGTTTAGGAATGCCGCCCATGGCCGGTCCCAGTCGCGCGCCCTATTTGTATAAGCAAGCACGCGAGCGCCGCCTTAAAAAGCGAGTCTGATGCCGCTTGCACTTGTCCAGTTAACTGGACAAGTGGCGCAGGCTTGGACGGGTAAGCTGCAAAAGGGTTTTCCTGTTCAGTTAACTGGACAGGAAAAAAGATGGATGGAGTTTGCCATCATTGCAATTTTATTGCTTTTTCGCAATAATACGGCCACTTTTTAACGCCGCCTTAGCTCAGTTGGTAGAGCAACGGTTTTGTAAACCGTAGGTCGTCAGTTCAAGCCTGACAGGCGGCTCCAATGGAAGAAACTAAAAACGAAAAACTAAAAACTCCAAACGAGTCGCATTTACTCGAATACGCCCGGCGCCCGGACTTCCACGTCGGGCGCGCGAGCGATCTTTCGGGCCGCGACCGGCGCCTTTATCGAATTTTGGAAATTCTGCCCGGAGCGGCTTCGTGGCTCACGCTTATCGGCATTGTCTTGGCATCTTTTTACGCGCCGTTTTTTGCCGCCTACTTCATTATTGCCTTCGCTATCTATTGGGTCTTAAAAACCGCTTTTCTTTCGTATCACTTGAGGCACAACTGGAAGCGTCTCCGTCACCATATGTCTCTTGATTGGCAGAAGATGATCGAACGTTTTGAGTACGGCCACATTTATCACTTGGTTATTCTTCCCTTTGTGAAAGAACCGGAGGAGGTGATAGACACGTCGCTCTCCGCTTTGGCTGCATCCAAATACGATAAGAAGAACATCATCGTAATCCTCGCCGCCGAGGAAAGAGCGGGAGAGGAGGCCAAAAAACGCGCCGAAAACATGAAGCAAAAATGGGCCGGCACCTTCGCGGCGCTTCGCGTTTCGTATCACCCGGCCGATATTGAAGGCGAAATCATCGGCAAGGGTTCAAACGCCGCTTACGCCGCGGAGTACGCGCGCAGAGAAATACTTGATCCGCACGGCATTCCTTACAAGCACGTGTTGGTTTCCATTTTTGACATCGACACCGTTGTTTATCCCGACTATTTCAATTGCCTCATCTGGCATTTCCTGACCTGCGAGCGTCCGCACAAAAGCTCTTTCCAGCCGGTTCCGGTTTTCAACAACAACGTTTGGGAAGCCGGACCGATTTCCCGCGTCGTCGCCATGAGCTCGACTTTCTGGGAAATGATCCAACAGGAAAGACCCGAGCGCATGGCCACCTTCTCCTCCCATTCGCTCTCCTTCCAGGCTCTTTACGAGGTCGGTTATTGGCAGCGAAATATGGTCAATGAGGACTCGCGCATCTACTGGAATTTGTTGATAGCGAACGACGGCGAATACGACGTGATACCGCTTTCCTATCCCGTCTCCATGGACGCCAACGTCGCGCCGACACTTTTTGGCACCATAAAAAATATTTACCTGCAGCACCGCCGTTGGACTTACGGCGTTGAAAATTTTGTTTACGTGGCGTACCACTTCCTTAGAAACAAAAACATTCCGCTTAAAAAACGCGTGGTCGTGCTTTTCAATCAGGCAGAGGGCTACTGGTCGCTTGTCACCAATCCCATCATGCTTTTCATCCTCGGTTGGGCGCCGATATTTTTCGGCGGGCGGGTTTTTCACGAAACCGTACTCTCCTACAATCTGCCTATAGTGGTGCGCAACTTGCTCATCCTCGCCATGTTCGGCTTGGTCGTATCTTCCGTCATTTCCCTCACTCTTTTGCCGAAAAGGCCGGATAAGCGCTCCCGCTTCACTTATTTTGTCATGGCGGTGCAATGGC
The DNA here is from genome assembly GCA_964480015.1 of uncultured Candidatus Saccharibacteria bacterium. GTDB lineage: Bacteria > Patescibacteriota > Minisyncoccia > Phycocordibacterales > UBA918 > OLB19. The sequence goes on along the minus strand of CAYZRD010000036.1, from coordinate 3,486 downwards.
TATTGGTGCCTTTTACCATGATAGTTTTTAGCGCCATTCCTGGCCTCGACGCGCAGACGAGGCTTATGCTCGGCAAATACATGGGATTCTGGGTGACACCAAAAATTAGGTAATAGTATTTGGTATATGGTATATAAGGGGTCGGCCTCACTGCCTTTGTGAAGCAAATCCTAAATACAATATACTAATCCCTACCTGCACAACTTATGGGCCCGGAAGTACAACCACTCTCAAAAGGACACCGCAGCGTTTTTTTCTATGTTTTGACGGCGATTTTTTTTATTTCGCTCCCGTTTATTTTTCTATACGCGACCGGGTATAGATTCACTTGGGAGGTGGGGGAATTTGTCGGTACCGGCGGTATGTACGTGTCTGTCGATAGAACCGGCGCCGAAATTTACATAGACGGCCAACTGGTTCGCGAGACCCGCGTTTTCCGCACCGCTTTTTACGCACAGAACCTTTCTCCCGGAACTCACCGCGTGGTCGTGCAAAAACCCGGACATCACACTTGGGTAAAGCAGCTTCCGGTTTATGCCCATCTTGTGACCGAAGCTTTGGCCTTTAACCTTCCCGAAGTGGTGGAGGCCCGAGTCATTTCGCCGTGGCGTCTTTCGAGCGGCGAGGCGCTACTTAGCGCTTCTTCGAGTCTGCCGTTGCAGATCACCAACAGCTTTGTAGTGATGCAGAAGGCGCCAGCCGATCGTATCGCGGATACCGAATTCGAACGCCTTTCCGGACTGTTCACCACACCGTCCGCCGCCACTCCCGGCGTTCTTACTCGCGCGGCCAGCGCTTTCTCCAAGGCCACTACGACCGAAGCACAATTATTGCAGTTGCAGGCGACGACCACCAAAGAGTCAAACGGCGTCCGGCTTTACATGGAGGGAGACGACCTGTTCGCTTCTTTTGTCGGCCCGAGGGGGAGTATGCCTTACTACTATTGCGCGGAAGAATTTGAATTAACGAGCGCGAGCACGAGTCCACTGATTCACGTCGAAAAACTGCCGGTGGCGGTTTCGGAGGGTATGAAGCCGGACCTGATGCAACCGGTCCAAAAAGTTGAAGAGGGTACGGCCTGCGATCCGACTATAAAATTCGATCGCGCCGGTGAAACCGTCACCGCTTTCGATTTCTTTCCGGGCAGTTCCGATCTCATCGTGATGGCGCGAGAGAGCGGCGTGTTCGTGGTTGAAGTGGATGACCGCGCTTGGCAAAATACCCAACCGCTTGTTCTTGGTCGCAATCTCGACATGAGAATCGAGAACGGGAACATTTACGTAGCCGACGGTGAGCTTATCTACCAAATAATCCTGCGGCGTTAATTGCTTTCTAACTGGGCGAAAAATTGCCCTCAAATCCGAGGTTAAACCTCGGATTTACGCACCCTCGTTCTTTGACCCGAGGTTAAACCTCGGATTTGAGTTTTATCTCACGGTGGCTTCAAACTGCGCTGTTGTTGCTTCCTCCAATTTTTTGTGGATGGCATCCACTTCATCGCTCGTTAGCGTGCGTTCTATGGAACGATAAACTACTCGGTACGCGTAACTCATTTTGTCCGCGCCAAATTTCTCATCATTTTCATATTTATCGAGGAGTGTCACTTCTTCCACCAAGTCGCCGCCGATGTCGCGCACCAAGTCAAAGTAGTCATTCGGAGTAAAAGTTTTGGCAACGATGAAAGAAATGTCGCGCACAACCGGAGGGTATTTGGAAACTTCTTTGTAGGTCTGTCCGAGCACGAGCTGTTTTTTTATGCGAGGGTCTTCCGACCATAAAAGCCGAATATCGGGCAAGGCCATTGAGGCAATGGCGAGACGTTCAATACCGAAGCCGAAGGCCCAGCCGTGATAGCCCTCGACGCCCATTTTGTTAAGCACCGATTGCTTGGGCATTCCGCTTCCCAGGATCTCGAGCCACTCGCCGCGAGCCGGGCCTTCGGCGGCCGTACCTTTGACGTTCAGTTCCACCTCAAACGACGGATCGGTGTAAGGGAAGTTGTCATCGTTAATGCGGAATTTCGTGTCCGGTCCGAAAATCGCGCGCACTATTTCCCCAAGCGCGTTCTTAAGATCGTCAGGCACGACGCTCTGGCTTTGAGGAGCGATATACCAGCCGCCAAGCTGGTGGAAGATGTTCATGTGGCGGCTGTCGATTTCATCCTTGCGATAAACCTTTCCGTAGCAAAGCGTGCCCATGGCTTCGCCGCGAGCGATACGCGCTTTTATCTCCGGGTGATTGAGATAGTAATACCAAAAAACCGTATCGTGGGTGCGGAGAATATTTTCTTCATCTACATAGTAGGTGTCAGATTTCGAACGCGCCGGATGGTCGGCGGGGAAGTCGAAGAGATCGAAGGAGACGCTCGCCGGCACTATTTCCGGAATTTCCGTGATGTCAAAATTTTTGAACGAAGGAATGTTTTTAACGCGCTCGACGATTTCGTAAAGCGGGGAACCCGGAGTGCGCGAGAGGTCCGGCATTTTAAGATAGCGGAGCATACGCTTGGCTTCCGCATCGCTTCTGCTTTCGAGTTCAGCGCGCAAACGATTCTCGTCGTCTTTCGGTATGGTAATTTGCATAGGTTTTCCAGTGTACGGCAACTACCAACTTCGTTCAAGACTACAAGATGCTTCAGAAATTAGATAAAATTCAGCCTTCGCAAGTCTCGCCTGCGACGGCACCAGTCCACTTCGTTACTGCAATGTTGGAAATTCTTGAACCTCGGCTCCCACATATTCCACATAAAACTCATCCGGTTCCAGAGCAAAGCCATAAATTGATTCCAATAATTCCAACAATATGACTTTCCCGTCTGTTATGTCCTTTTGCGGTGGAATTTGGTCTATCGAAAAGCTGATCGCAACTTCGTTTGGTGGACGGAATCCTGTACGACTAACTAATTCCCCAGTTTGGAGAGAGACGTGCATCCGCTCCACCCTTTTTGTTCAAAAGTACGAATGTTCTCATTTGGACCTCCTGTTGTTTCCGGAACTCTGCCACAGAAGCCGCAGATTTTCAATTTCTCCCGAGGCCGAACCTCGGTTTGAAGGCGTATTCTTGCTCCCAAAACTGTGTATAAAAGGCCCTAAAAAAGAGATGAAAAATCCCCAAAATATGCTAGAATAAAGGGGTATTTATTTGATTTTGCCACCGTAAATGCCAGCCAAGAAAGAAGCCGAAAAGAAGGTCCAAAAACAGGCCAATGGACACCACTACGACGCCTCCTCGATCTCCGTTTTGGAGGGGCTTGAGCCGGTGCGCAAGCGTCCGGGAATGTACATCGGCACGACCGGTCCGGACGGTCTCCATCATCTTATTTCCGAAGTCTTCGACAACTCTCGTGACGAAGCGATGGGCGGCTTTGCCAATCGCGTTGAAGTGGCCCTGCTCCCGGGGAATTACGTCCGTGTAGCCGACAACGGTCGCGGCATTCCCGTTGATATGCACAAGCAGACCAAGAAGTCCGCGCTTGAAACCATCATG
>CAYZRD010000035.1:0-6798 GCA_964480015.1 uncultured Candidatus Saccharibacteria bacterium | reverse complement strand
TGACTCTTCTTTGGTTACCACGCTTCTGAAGCATGCCGGTTACGACAACGTTTCCACTTTTACCGTCGGCTTTACCGATAGAGACTATGACGAATCTTCTTACGCGAGGGGCGTGGCCAAATATCTCGGTACGAGACATCACGAGCTCATCTGTACACCGAAAGAAGCACAAGACATAATTCCGCAACTGCCACATATCTACGACGAACCATTCGCGGACGACTCGGCCATACCGACTTATCTTCTGGCCAAATTTGCCAGGGGAGAAGTGACTGCGGCTCTGTCGGCCGACGGCGGCGACGAAGTTTTTGGCGGTTATGAACGCTACAACACCACCAGCCGTTTGTATCAAAAATTTAGCCGCCTGCCATTGCCGTCCGCGCTCGGCAAATTACTCCCGTTTTCCGTGGGAGGGAAGTGGCGGCTGGCCGCTGATTTGCTTAACGCCAAAAATGATCTGCCGACAACTTACAGCGCGCTAAGGCGATATTACAGAGACACTGAAATTGACGGTCTGCTCCTTGGCGCGTCTTCGAAACGAACTTCTGATTTGTATCGTGCACTCGATATCAGGAGTAAAGACAGCGAAGTCATTGAACGGCTGGAGCGTATTGATTCGATATCGTATCTTCCTGAAGATGTACTTGCTAAGGTTGACCGCGCCACCATGGCGGTTGGCCTGGAAGGTCGTGAACCTTTGCTTGATCACAAGCTCATCGAGTACGTTAACGGCATTCCCTACCGCACCAAACACAAGATTCCCGGACAAAAATACCTGCTCCGACAGCTGTTATATAAAATGCTCCCACGAGAATTGGTGGACCGGTCGAAAAAGGGTTTTGGCGTACCGCTGGCCGACTGGCTTCGCGGCGACCTTAAAAATTATCTGGATAAATACCTCGACCCGGCACTGATAAAGCAAGGCGGGGTACTCAATGCCAATTTTGTGACCAAAGAGAAGGAGCAATTTCTCTCAGGCCGAAGCAGTTTCAATCGTGTTTGGAATCTAGTTGTTTTTCAGATGTGGTACGAGGCGTGGATGTAATACTCTATCGGAACCACTTAGTCAGATAGTTTATTAGTAAATCCACGAACAGCGGCAGTTCGCGTTTTAGAGACATGCGTTTTGGGTCTCTAACGCGAACGAATTGGTCGGGGTGAACAACGTCTACAAGTGAACGTTCCATCAGCGCGCGTTCTTTTTTAAAGAATTCGTTTTGTTCCACCAGCTCGCTTTTTATAAATAACATCACATTCTGACGGTAATGCACTTTGATATTTTGATTGTTCCATATTAAGTGACGGTAAGGATCAAGAAAAACAAAATCTCGCTGTTTGAACGCCTCTATCCAATAACTAGGCCATTGCTCATTAAAGTGATCGGTACCGCCTTGCCACGGTATGGCGGCCGAGAATAGCACAATATCGCCGTGCCTCACCAAAGAATCAATAAAAACGTTTTTCTTCTCCGGTTTAATGTGTTCACCGACCTCAAGACTCATGACCAGGTCAAATTTTCTCCCCAGATTAAGCGGGGCCTCAAGCGGGGTAGCCCTGAATTTGTCTTTATCGATTTCCAGCATCGACTCTTTAACCCAGCCGCCATCAACACCGAAAATTTCCACACCGTGTTTTTGCCATTCCCTAAGCCACAGTCCGGTTCCGCACCCCACGTCAAGAACCGAACTCGGTTTCAGCGTGTCCCTTACCAAAGGAATAAGAGCTTCGGCGGATTTCCCCGCACCTTCCATCATGTCGCTATAAAACTTGTTATCGTAGTGCATACATTATCGGCCGCTTGTTTTAACAACAAGACGGCAAGAACTGTCGACTCGGTTTAGCAGTGGCGACCTTTTGCCAAAGTATTCGTCTACTGCTTTTTTGGCTCCGGCCCAAGAACCATAATCATCTATGATAAGCACACCATATTGCAGTAGGCGAGGGTACAAGTGCTCCAGTTCGTGTCTGGTAGATTCGTACCAGTCGGTGTCGAGACGAAGCAGAGGTATGGTCTCGGGCGATTGTGACGGTATTGTGTCTTCAACCTTTCCTTCAATTAGTACAAATCGGTCACTGGGATAATCGGTCTGTTTAAGATTGTTTCTAACGTCCGTGACGTTGGCGTAACACCAATCGTTACGGTCGCTGCGCTCTTCTTTACTCCAACGTTCGCTAGCCTTCACTTCTTCATTCTCAACCGATACGTCAATAGCGGTCGGCTCACTCATTCCGGAAAATGTATCGTAAAGATAAATTTTTCTGTCAGTCACGCCGAGACTTTTGGCGGTCATGGCTATCAACATGGCGCTGCCGCCGCGCCACACGCCGCACTCCACAAAATCTCCGGAAATATCATTTTGTATGACGTACTTCACAGCTTGGTAGAGAGCGTAACAGCGCAGCATAGAGGTCATCGTGTAGACCTTGCAAGCGTCGTATATTTTGAGGAAGTCTTTGTCCGCGGCAATTATCGGGTCAAATCTATCAACCCGAGTGCTGGTCAGTTGGTAGCCCGTTTTAGCCATCAGTTTGTTGAGGCGTTTCTTAAGATTATTGAACATATGTCTGTTTCAGTTCCTTGAGGACCTCTCTGTAATCAGAGCCGGTTTTAACGCTCAATTTTTTAATACCTTTTTTTTCCAGTGTCGCCGCTATCTCGTTCGTGATGTTTTTCGACATGAGTAATTTCTGTAACAGCTCTTCATCGCGCATGGAGCGCACTCGTATATTCCTACTGCCGCCCCGGCTCCTTATCCGTTCGACCAGAACTTTAGGCTCCGCATCAAACAACAATACCATCTCTGGTTTTGGCATAAGAGCCAGATAACCGGCGATGTTATTGCTGTTCTCGCCGGAGAAACGTACTGCCTTCTGCAAAAAAAATTCGTCGGCCAAGATGAGGCGGCTGGAATTCACCGGTTGGCTGATGAGGGCGTGGTTAATGACGGTACGGGTAAAGTTATACATTAACCACAGTCTTTCATCAATGGTGGCGTCAGACAGATTATTGATCAGATTTTGCGCAGTGGTAAGCAGGCTCTCGTATGTCTTGCTGTGCGCTCTTATCAGTTGGTCGCGATAAAGCTCGACCATTCTGGTTATTCTCAATCGATAGGCCAAATAGATTGGCAAGAGCCGCCATAGGGGAGCCGCGATTATTCGGATCTGCGAATGGTTTATAAGACCGCGCCAAGCGGCCATTTCCACATTATCGAAGGCGCGATTCCCGGCCACCGCTTTGTCAACAAAGGTGCTTTTGCCGCTCCCGGAGGGACCTACTAGCTCAATTATTATCGGTTTTTGTTTCATCAAAGTTGGTCGTCACCTAAATGGCCAAGATAGTGTTCTATAGTATACTTCATTTCAATGTTTAGCCTAAAAAACGCTGATATAAAGGCCGGATACGACAGGGGAGTAAAGGGCGGAAAATACCAGAATGACTACGAATTCAACCGCTGGTTTGTGCGTGACCGCAACCGCGCCGAATACTACATGACCTATCTGGCCATTAAACGCCGCCTGGAGGGAATAAGTTTCAACAGTTGTTTAGAGCTCGGCCCGGGTCCGGGTACGTGGACACGTCTGCTTTTTCGCGCCAATAGGGAGGCGGAGTTCGATTTGGTAGACATTTCTGAAGAAATGAGAAATCAGTTCAAGCGGGAGATGCGCGGCGGCGAGAGAGTTAACTATCACGTGTCGGACATCATGTCATATGAACCAAACCAGCAGTATGACTTCTTCTTCTCATCGCGCGCGGTTGAGTATCTCGATGACAAGCCAGCTTTTTTTAAAAAACTCGCGGGCCTGCTTTCTTCTGGCGCGCGCGGCATCATCGTTACCAAAAATCCCTTCCACGGCGTGCGCAAATCGAAAAAGGCGGCCCACCAAGGCATGATAGCGATGACTAATATGGAGAAGCTACTCCGCGACAATGGTTTCTCTGACGTTCATTTTTATCCGGCGGTAATACGTTTGCCTATAATCAGCCGCTTCACTTCAAAGATTTCCGAAATCATTTTTCATCGCCGTATAGACCGAGAACTAAATCGGCAAGCGATCAACCGCACGACTGAAAGTTATATCGTCAGTTTCAGGAAGCAATGAAAAAAGTTTACTTTAACTTGCGCAAGAACAGCCGCGAACGAATGTGGGACACCTCGCGCGAAGCCAAAAGAGTTTGTGAACCCTTGACCTCGGGCGTGGAACAAAAAAGCTCCGTGGCGCGAGCTGGTTTGCGCGGAGGCAAAGCCACTCTGTCTCAAAGAGTCAAACAGATTCTTTTTAGATTGCTACCGCTCATCAACTATCAAGCAGTGCCGAACTCCGAGGCGGCTGATCTTTTATACATGTGGGGCGCTTTCCCCAGGGGTTCAAACAAACCATTTGTCATAGAAATGGACAATCCTTTTGTTCTCACTTACTACAAAAAGTTTGCTTTTCGTTTGCGACTCCCCGAATTAAAACGCAAATTGCGTCGTGCCGCGCGTTTAACTTTTTTGTCGGAAACGGCGCGCCATCATTTTTTGGAACTTTTTGGAACGGAATTTAGAGATAAAAGCATCGCCATTCCTCCTTTCATGGAGCGAAACTACAAAAATACTAAACGGCCAAATGACGGCATTGTTCGCTTTTTGTTCGTCGGTTTGGGCTTCCGCCGCAAGGGCGGGCCTGAAGTGCTTCACGCTTTCTCCAAACTGCCGTACGAAAACGCACGTCTTACTGTGGTCGCTCCGATTGATGAAAAATTGAATGCGCAGTACGCAGGCGACAAGCGTATAACCTTTTTGCCGCCCCAATCCCGCGAAGTGCTGTTTGAGGAATTATATCCGCAAAGCGACGTGCTGGTTTTTCCTTCGCTTCATGAGACCTTAGGCGTGGTGGCCCTCGAGGCGCTTTCGTTCGGTATGGGCATTATTACCACTAACCTATACGCCACGCCGGAATTGGTCAAAGATAAAATAAACGGCCGGCTTCTGCCGCATCCCTTTATAAAACCGACCATGCTTGATGGCGTGTCAGTAATTGATTGCGTGACTCCAGAAAGAAAGGATTTTGAAGAGGCCCATCTTCGCGGCGCGGGATTATACCAAGAGCTGTCCGGTAACATTTTAGAAGCGATGAAAGAGGCGATGGGCAGCTACAAATCCTGGCAAGAAAAAAGCATCGAACACTTTGAATCCAATTTTTCGCCGGACATTTGGGAACGGAGGTTCGAGCAAGCTATAGCCAGCTAGTCAGCCTGCGCTTGGTAAGCCGCGCGCATGAAGCACTCGTACATCATCTCCGGCGAGTGTTCTTTTTGATGATACGCGAAAGCGTTTTGCCCCATTCTTTTCAAAGTCTCCGCGTCTTTGGCGGCCAGTAAAATTTTCTCCACCAAGTCGGCCGCGTCGTTCGTTTTCACAACGTAACCGTTCTCGCCGTCCACCACACTGTGCTTTGCACCGTTAGTGTCGGTAATGATGACTGGCACACCATAATTCATAGCTTCTATCGGCGAGATGGAAAAGGCCTCATTGGCGCTCGGCAAAACGAAAAGGTCGGCCTCGGCGTAAAGTTTGCCCATTTCATCATGAGGAACATTGGAGAGGAGCTCTACCTTATCGGTTAGTTTATAGAGTTCGATATGTTTTCTGATCAGCGCCATATACTTCGGGTCGGCGTTGCCGTCTCCTCCGACCATGATCAGTTTAAAGTTCAAACGGTTTTTTATCTGATTCAGGGCGTCTAGCAAGAGCAGGTGGTTTTTGCGCAATGAAACAAACTTGCCGACAAAAAGAATCCGCACGACACCATTTGGTGCGTAACGCTTCGCGGTGCCATCAAAAAGAAAGTCGGTAATGAGCGGCACGTAGTAGGCGCCGGTCTCTAGGTTTTGCCGGTTGCCGCGTTTTAATCTGCTTGGCGTGATGCTTATGTTTGGGACAATTTTCAGGAATTCAAAAAGGCGAGTCAACCACCGCTCCGGCAATTCAAGCGGATATTGGGTGTAGCGAATGACCGGCAAACCGAGTTTTTTGCACTCAAGATAGGCGAAGAATGATAAAGGATAGGAGATTTCTCTTATAACAACTAATTCCGGTTTTATATTCAGCAAATGCTGGCGCAGGTCATTACGCTCGGGCAAAGAAAGGAACTGGTCGCGCACTTTGCCGGTAAAAGTCACCATGTACCACTTAAAAAGTTTTTGTAACCATTCGGGCAGCGGATTGTGTTTAACAATTAGCGGTTCCGCCAGGGCGTAGTTCTCAAGAGCGGGAACTTTTTCAGCCACCAGATAATGCACTTCGTGACCTTTCTCTTTTAGGGTTTTGGTCCAGAAATACTGGTTGGTGTGATAGCGGGGCAGAATAAACAGGATTTTCATATTTATTGGACTTTTTCGGTTGATGCTAGAATACCACAATGCGAATTCTCTATATCGGTCGGAACGACGGTTTCGGCCTTAAGTCTTGGCTTAAACAACAAAAACGGAAGTTAAGTTTCGCCGAACAAGACGGTTTTTTTGAAGCCTCGCTTTACGCGGGAGCTAAGGTGGTTGAGACGACGACGGGCAATTTTGACCGCGCTTTCAGAGCCGGTAACTTTGATGCCGTTTTGGTCAACTTAAAGTGCGGCGGTTTTAAAAGCGAAAAGGAACGCGACGATTGGCTTGTTCAAAAAATTGGCGGCCTGAAAATAAGGAGAGCGCTGTTCATCGGCTCGGCCAAAGCCGAGCAAATGGTCAGCGATAATGTAGCCGATGCATTTGATGTACTCTTCAAACGCGAACCGTATAAAGACAAAGCGCGTTATCAA
>CAYZRD010000034.1:0-6816 GCA_964480015.1 uncultured Candidatus Saccharibacteria bacterium | reverse complement strand
TGGCATCTTGCGGTTTGAATGGGCGAGTTGGTACGAGAAAAATCCTATTTTCGAAAACAAAGTGGGAGAAGAGTTAATCATAGAGGGCATTGTTACGCACGAGCCGAGCGAGCGCGCCAACACCACTCATTTATATGTCAAAGCAAACGGCGAACTTTTTCTCACCATCGTGGATAGACACGTCGCGGAATTTTCGTATGGAGATAGAGTCAAGGTCACAGCCACGCTTAAAAAACCGGAAAGTTTTGAGACCGACCTCGGACGCACTTTTAATTATCCGGGTTATCTCTTGGCGCAAGGAGTTTCCTACACCCTGCCTTTCGCCGAGATCGAAATTGTGGAAAGAGGGCAGGGCAATTTTTTGTTGGCGCGAATTTTTTTATTCAAAAGCGCTTTTATAGAAAAAGTCGAATCGCTTATTCCCGAACCGCAAGCCGGACTAAGCGAAGGCCTCCTCCTCGGCGTGAAAAAAGCGCTCGGCGAGGATTTGGAAACGGTGTTTCGCAAAACCGGAATAATTCATATTGTCGTTCTCTCCGGTTACAACATCATGCTCGTCGTGATTTTTATCCGCTACATTCTCGGCGGCGTTTTGGGACGGCGTTTTGGTTCGCTTGTTTCACTCGCAGGCGTGGCACTTTTTGCGGTCATGGTCGGGCTTTCTGCCACTGTGCTTCGCGCGAGCATCATGGCGGGACTTCTCATTTTACTCGGCTTTACCGGCCGCGTTTACTTAGTTCTTCGCGGGCTCGTACTCGCCGGCATTATTATGCTCCTCATCAATCCCTATCTTTTGGCTTTTGATGTCGGCTTTCAACTTTCTTTCTTGGCAACGCTAGGGCTCATTCTCGTCGCTCCGTTTTTGGATAAGAAGTTGACTGCAGTTCCAAACAAGTGGTTTAAGACCAGAGAATTCTTAGTTGCCACGCTCGCTACACAGCTTTTTGTACTGCCCCTCCTTCTTTATCAGATAGGCGAGTTTTCGCTCGTTGCGGTTTTGGTGAATGTTTTGGTTCTCCCCATGGTGCCGGTTTCCATGCTCCTCACTTTTCTAAGCGGCATGGCGGCGTTTTTCTCTACGGCCTTGGCCGTGCCGCTTGCCTTTGCGGATTACCTATCACTCGGATACATAATCGGCATTGCCAACTGGTTCGCAAAACTCCCGCTTGCTTCTTTCATCGTCCCGGCGTTTCCATTTTGGCTGGTGCCGCTCTCGTACGCCCTGATCGGCTATTTGCTTTGGCGTTTTGTTTATCGAGAAAAAGAAATTGATGGTTTATCCGATTGGACAATTGCGGAAGAAAGAGAATTCGTTTCGGAAAACGCTACAACCAACACTCCGCACTTTTTTAAATAACATTGCGCAAGTATAAAAATTGTTTCTTAATCCAAAAATCCTCTTGGCTTCTGTACAATTGAGTGTGACAACGTTGAGCCGCCACATCTTGTGGCGCGTTTTGGTCAGGGAGGTCGTCATGACGCTGACTAACATTATGAATATGCTGATGCTTTGCGCCGCTTTCGTACTCGTCGGCGCGCTCGTCGTCGGCGTCCTCTAGGGACGCCGGCACTCACCCGGTCTGGGCAAGCACGTTCTTGCCCAACCGTTTTTTATTTTTTAAACACGGTCAGAAACCACTTCCCAGTTGAGATTTTTGAAGAAAGCTTCAACGTATTTGGCTTTTTCGCTTGGAGGATAGTCGAGCATGTATGAGTGTTCCCACATATCAAGACCAAGAACGATATCAACGTCGGCAAGTTGTCCGAGCTGCTGTTCGTCCACCCAAGTTGTTACTAGCTGGTCAGAGTTGCGGTCTATGTACAGCATCGCCCAGCCGACGCCGCGGGTCATGGCGATGTTTTTAAAATGCTCCAAAAATTTTTCTACCGAGTCCCACTCGGCTTCAATCATACTCTTCAGTGTGCCGTTTGGTAATTCCTTGGTTCCGTGCTCGAACTGCGCGAAATAATACTCGTGGTTCTTCATGCCGCCAAATTCAAATCCAAGGCGCCGTTGCATTTCCGATTTCGCGTAAGGGTCGTTGACGCTGTCAATTTCACTGCGAATATGATTGACATTCTTCACGTACCCTTGGTAGAGCTTCAAGTGCTCGTCAATAGTTTTTTTAGAAATGCCATCAAGTTCGGGAATGGCAAAAGTTTTCACTTCGTATTGCATAAGCAGATTGTATCATAGAGAACATGAGCGAAGGATTGATTAGAAAAAGATTGGTGGCGCTCGGTTTGTTGTTTATTTTTACTCTGCTCGTTTGGGCCGCCGATTTTGGCAAAGCCAAAATCGGCGGCCCTGTCTGCGACGAACGCTACCTTTGCGTTGTCTTTCTCGACGTCGGCCAAGGCGACGCGATTTTCATACAGTCGCCAAGCGGCACGCAAATGCTGATTGACGGCGGGCGCGACAACTCGGTTCTTCGCGAGCTCGGCTCCGTGATGGGATTTTTTGATAAAGATTTGGATTATGCTCTCGCGACGCATCCCGACGCCGACCACGTCGGCGGCTTGGCGGATGTTTTTGAGCGTTATCAGGTCGCGAACGTTATTCGCACCGAAAATGAAAGCGATACTCCAGTATGGACAAGAGTCGAAAAGCTGATGGAGAAGGAAGGTAGCAAAATTTACTTCGCGCGCCGGGGACAAACTTACGACTTAGGCGGCGGTGTGTCTTTGGAAATTCTTTTTCCGGATATTGACCCGAGCGAGCTTGAAAGCAACACTGCTTCCATAGTGGGCAAGCTAACTTATGGCGGCACATCCTTCATGCTGACCGGTGACTCGCCTAAAGCCATAGAAGAATATCTGGTTTTGATAGAAGGCGAACATCTAAAAAGTGATGTATTAAAAGCCGGACACCATGGTTCGCGAACCTCTACCTCTGAGCTTTTCCTTGACGAAGTTCGTCCGACTTACGCCGTAATTTCAGCCGGAAAGAACAACCAGTATGGCCATCCGCACGTTGAAGTAACCGATATGCTGTTTAACGCCGGCGTCAAAACTTACGCAACCGCCGAGGAAGGGAGAATAGTTTTCTGGTCGGACGGTCAAAATTTGCAGGCGCGCTAAATATGTCTAGTTATCATATATGATAACTAGACAAGTTTTTGTCTGCACTTAAAAGAAACGGCCGCGGGTTTTGCCCGCGGCCGTTTCTTTCGCTACTACCAATTGATTAAATCAAACCAGCTTCCTTCAGAGTTTTGTACGCGCCGTTTTTGGCGATCATTCGGAGCCCCTTGGTGGAAACATTAATAGTCACGCTCTTGCCAATTTCGGGTACATAAATGCGCTTCTTCTGCAGATTGGGAAGACGGCGAACCTTTCCGCCAGGATTAAACTGCGTCGCGCGAGTGCGGTTAGAGTATCGGCCGCCTACTTGGGTGCCCTTTCCAGTAATGTCGCAAACTTTTGCCATGAAATTAAGTGGCGACATATTAACACAAAACCTTGATTGCGCAACTCAAAACACGTAGTATGGTCGGACTATGAACCTGGATTCTTTGGTGATAATCATCGCGCTTATTATTTCAATTATTCTCCACGAGATGGCACACGGCTATATGGCCAACTGGCTCGGCGACCCGACCGCGCGCCTTCAAGGGCGGCTTTCTCCGAATCCTCTAGTTCATATTGATCCACTCGGTTCAATCATTATTCCCGCGCTTCTTTTTATCTCGAATGCCGGCTTTCTTTTCGGTTGGGCAAAACCAGTGCCGTACAATCCCTACAATCTAAGCGATCAAAAATACGGCGAGGCCAAGGTAGCCGCCGCCGGTCCGGCGACCAACCTCATCCTCGCGCTAATTTTCGGACTCCTCATCCGCTCTGCCGACACCCTCGGCCTCAACGCCGCTTTTGTCGAGCTTTCGGCCTACATTGTTTACATAAACATTCTTCTCGCTTTCTTTAATCTGATACCCATTCCACCCTTAGACGGTTCGAAAATTCTGATGACACTTTTGCCGCTACGCGCGCAAATGAGTTATCGAGGCCTAATGATTTGGTTTGAACGTTACGGTCTTTTGGCAACTTTTCTATTCATTTTCCTTTTCATCCAGCTTCTCTGGGGGCCCTTTTCGCAACTGGTATTCACGGTTTTTGAAGTGTTCACTGGACTCAGCGGGTTGTAGTCATTTAGGCTTCATACAGGGTTGCATAATCACTAATTTATAGTATTCTGTGCGGGCTATTTATGGCGACAATCAATCAGTTAACAAAAAAGCGACGCCGCAATCCGGCAAGGAAGACCAAAGTAGCTGCGCTCGCGAGTGGTTTTGATAAGATCAAGAACCGACCGAATACCTACAATTCTCCGTTTAAACGCGGCGTGTGTACTCGTGTTACCACCAAAACTCCGCGCAAGCCGAACTCTGCCATTCGAAAGATCGCCCGTGTGCGCCTAACTAACGGCCAAGAGATCACCGCTTACATCCCAGGTATCGGCCATACTCTTCAGGAACACTCGGTAGTTCTCGTACGCGGCGGCCGTGTGAAAGACATTGGTGTTAACTACACCATCGTTCGCGGCAAGTACGATGCAACCGGAGTAGATAAGAGGATGCGTGGACGCTCTCGCTACGGCGCCAAACGACCGAAGTAAGACAATTATAAATATTCTATATTCGCTATAGATAACGATTGAACATTATGCGAAGACCAATCAAAAAAAGACCAGTGGTTACACCCGACGTTAAGTTCGGAGATGAAACCGTGGAGAAACTTATAAACTGCGTGATGCTCCGCGGACAAAAGGAGACCGCGCGCAAAATCGTTTACGCTGCCTTTGAGGAAATAAAGAACGCCAAAGAAGGCGGAGGCGATCCGGTGGAAATTTTTAAAACCGCACTTCATAACGCCGGTCCAATGATGGAAGTAAGAAGCCGTCGTGTCGGAGGCGCAAACTATCAGGTGCCAAGAGAAGTGCGTCCAGAGCGCCGTCTAGCGCTCGCGCTTCGTTGGATAATCGCGGCCGCTCGCGGCCAAAAAGGCGTGCCGATGTTTAAGGCATTGGCGCAAGAGTTGATGCTCGCCGCCAAAGAAGAGGGCAATGCGGTTAAGAAGAAGGAGGATACTCATAAGATGGCTGAAGCGAACCGAGCATTTGCCCACTTCGCTTGGTAGAAATTTGAAAAATGAGCGACCTGCGGCGTTGCGCTTCGGTAAAATGTCGCTCACCTTATACCAGATAAGGCTTGCAACATTTTCCTCGCGCGCCTTGCATCTCATCTCATTTTTCAAATTTCTAAAATCCTACACAAAAAGCGGCTCGAGCCGCCTTTTGTGTAGGATATAATCAACCTCATGGACATTATTAGCGTATCTGACACAGTAGTCATTGTCGCCAGTTTCATTACTCCAATTATTTTGCTTCCACAAATAATCCGCATCATTCAACTCAAGGAAGCAAACGCAGTTTCGCTACTAATGCTCTGGGGCTCTCTTTTGCTACAGGTGAGCATCTTTGTTAATGCATACCTGCACTCACAACCGCAACTCATGTTCACAATGGCCCTTAGCATAATTCCACTGTCAGTCTTAATTTTTGTTGCTCACTGGTATCGATAACGCCTCACGGACTAATTTCTTGGACTCTTCCACATCACAGTCGCTCGTGTCTATGTAGATGCCTTCGCGCTCGGCTATTTCCTTAAAATAGGGGATTTCGGCTTCGGCTTCGTTGTTTTCGAGATTGATGAATTCCTCCAAGGTTACTTTTTGATAGCCGTGTTCGTCCGGATATTTGTTGAAGCGAGCGAAGCGTATCTCGGGACGTGCGTCAATGAAAAGCAGTTTTACTGTATCACCGCGGGCAGCGGCAATGCGGCAGAGCGTCTCGTAATCAACTTTGCGGCGGTTGCCTTCGATGACCAAATGCTTGCCAGAGACGCCCGCGGCTTTTTCAGCCATTTCTTCCGAGAGCCAATTCTCACCTCGCTTTTCTCTTTCGCTTAGATATAAGTTTTGCAGTACCGATTTATCCGTTACATCAAGCTTTCGCTCTTTGGCTATTTCCGCAAGAATATCCGAGTAGCGCAAACGCACGGCCTGCAATTCTTCTTCCAGCATTTTTGCTATTGTTGTTTTTCCACTAGCGCTGGGTCCTGCAATTCCGATTACCATATTGACATAATACTACAAAGCTGTCGGATATTTTATTGACTTTTCAGAGGCGTATAATGAATTCACATTATCGCTTAAGAACAAATCTATGAGCGCGCAAAATCTTTTGCTCATTGTCGCCGTTGCCGTTTTACTCATCGGCGGCGGATGGTTTTATTTTAATCGAGACGATGAGCCTTTAGGAAGTGAAATCGGAGGGAACGTTGAAGAGGACGCGGACGAATTACAATCAAGCGGCCTTAGGGGCGCGGGGTCGTTTAGATATCTCATGGGCCTAGGGCAGAATCTGACTTGCGACTTTTCTTCAGTTTCCGAAGAAACCGGCGGCGCCGTTGCCGGAACCGTTTATGTCGCCGGCGAACTTATCCGCGCCGACTTCGACATGGAGCAAGCGGGAGAAGCTTACGAATCGCATATGATTCAGGACGGAGAAATGTCTTACACCTGGACCATATCGCCGCAGGGGACTTTCGCCTTCAAAGCGCCAATCTCCGAAGTTCCCGGCGCCGAAGCTTCCGGTAGCGCTTCAGGAAACCGCAGTGTCGATCTCTCTCAAGAAGTTGATTACGACTGCCGTCCCTGGAATGTAGATAACGCGCTCTTTATTCCGCCCGCCGACGTCGTGTTCATGAGTATGGAAGATATGATGCAAGGAATGATGCAGGGCTACCCGGTGCCACA
>CAYZRD010000033.1:3166-6845 GCA_964480015.1 uncultured Candidatus Saccharibacteria bacterium | reverse complement strand
TCTTTTTCCTCGCCATCACATTATCGCCGTAAGGATGATTGATGGGGTTGGACGCTCCGGCCCAGCCGGCGAAGTAGCGTATCGCGGCCGTCCACTCGGCGCTGTAGTTGCCGGCGACGGCGCCGTTGTCGCGCATAAGAAGGGCGGTAGCCATGAACGCGTCCTGATTGCGGAAGGGGCTAGACGGACCGCTTCCGCCGGTTAGGCGGCGAATGGCGTCGCTTCCCGAATCGTATTTCCATGTGCCGCCGCTATTGACCATCCCGCCGTAAATGGCCCAGGTGGAAGGAATGAATTGCGACGGACCCATCGCTCCGCCCCAGCCGACGCGCGTGCCGCTTCGAATCCATGGACAGGAAACCTGCTGTACATCGGGATCAAAGCCGACAACGGAAGCCATGGCTTTGAAAATCGGCGCGTCGCGTTCCGGATGCATGACAACTTTGCCTTGGACTATGTCATCGTAGGAACAGGAACCGATATTGGAGCCATAAGCGGATTCCTGTTCAAGAATGGCCAATATAAGCGAGGCCGACACGCCGGTTTTTTGCGCTGCAAATTTCGCCATGGAGACGGCTTCAGGGAAAGGGATTCTTCCGCCGCCGCCCGCGAGTTCAAAGAGTTGCTGGCGAAGTTGCGCGGCGGTCTTCTGTTGGGCCTCGAGGTGGGCCTGATAAGCGGCTTCTTGACCTTTGGTGATTTTCAAAATTTCCTCTTTCTCGGCTTCTTGCGCCTCAATCCTCGCTTTTTCGGCCTCTTGCATTGCCTTGAGTTCAGCTTCTGTCTCCTGTTTGCCTTCTAGTGAACGTTTTTGCGTTTCCGTTTCCGCCTTAATCTCTTTAAGAACCTTCATCGAGTCATTAAGCGAATTGTTGATGGAGCGATAGTCTTCGAAGTCGGTAAAAAATTCCGAAAAACTCTGATTGCTTAGGAGCAGTTCCACAAGCGAGTAATCATCGACCTCTTCCGTCTTGCGGATGAGATCGCCGATGGATTGGCGCTGTTTTTTGAGGCGCTCATCCAAGATTTCAAGTACGACTTCTTTCTCGCCGATTTGATCGGATAGTTGAGCAATCGCCAGCGCGCGGGCTTTGATGCCGAGCTGGGCTTTATTTATTTGCGCGTCAAGAATATCAATATCCCGCTCCAGCGACTGCCGCTCGGCTTGCTTCCCTTCCACCAATTTTTGCTGTTGCAATATCTGTTGATCGAGAGCGCGCAACTCTTTTTCGAGTCTCGCCTTCCTTTCGGCGTCAGTTTCTCCGTAAGAAACTAACGGGTGAAGCAACGCCAATGCACACAGAAAAACCGCTAATCTACGCATATCGGTAAATTATAACATCAATGAAAAGCGGCCGGCCCCTAAGGGCCGGCCGCTTTTGTTCATTTTAAAAATTCTACTCGGCAGGTTTCTCCTCTCCTTCAGCTCCTTCCACCGCTTCTTTGCCTTTCTTCTCAACCTCAATTGCCGACATATCGATAGGAGCGGCCAATTCTTCTTTTTCTTCTTCGACCGGCACCAAAACCGCCACGGTCTCTTCGGGGTCATTCTCGGCCTTAACTCCTTCAGGCAAATTCAAGTCCTTGACGCGAATGCTGTCCTCAAAAGTGTTAAGCGAAGATACGTCCACCACGATTTCTTTCGGCAGTTTGCTCGGTCGACAAGTGACTTCGATTTCATGAAGAGCCTTCGTCAGCACGCCGCCAAGTTTAAGCGCCGGCGCCTCGCCGATAAATTCAAGCGGCACGTCAACGGTCACCTCCTTGCCGCGTTCAATCGCATAGAAATCCACGTGACGCACCCCGCCCTTAACCGGATCGAAATCGACGTCGTGGACCAAGACCTCCATGGTCTCGCCGAGACCCTCAAGATTGATAACGGTAGATTCTCCCGCCTCCTCCAGAGTTTTTTCAAACGCACGCTTGTCTATGGCAAGAGAAACAGACGGTTGCTTCGGTCCGTAAACCACGCCGGGTATTTTGTTCTCTCCGGCTTTGCCTTCGCGCTTCTCTACGTTCAAAGTGATCGTCATGGTGGGACAACAATACCACAGCTCGTTATATTTTCAACATCTATTGCTTTCAACTTTAAACTTTCAACTTTACACTGAACGTATGTCCAAACCTTACGATTTTGTGGCTATCGGCGATATCACCATAGACGCTTTCATACAGCTGTCCGAAAAAGACGCGAATGTTGTTTGCGACATAGAAGGGAAACCGTGTCAGCTGATGATGAATTTTGGCGAAAAGCTCCCGTATGAAGATGTAACGGTAGTAAACGCCGTGGGTAATTCTCCAAACGCGGCGGTCGCCGCGCATCGGCTCGGGCTTCGAAGCGCTTTGGTTACCAATTTGGGCCACGATCGCAACGGCAAAGACTGCCTCGATACTCTGCGCCAAGAAGGCGTGGCCACCGACTACGTTAAAGTGCACGAGGGCAAGCTCACCAATTACCACTACGTGCTTCGCTACGGTGCCGAGCGAACTATCCTCATTAAACACGAAGTTTATCCTTACCTATTGCCGAACTTCGAGGTGCCGCCGCGCTATTTATATGTTTCTTCCATCGGCGAGACGGGCGCCGACTTCCACCACGAAGTGGCCGCCTACGTAAAAGAGCGCGCAGAAACCAAGTTGGTCTTTCAGCCCGGCACTTTTCAGATCCGTCTCGGCCACGAAAAACTTAAAGACCTCTACGCGGTCACGGAGATATTTTTTTGCAATCTCGAGGAAGCCGGACAAATTTTAAAGACCAAGCAAAACGATCCGCCGACCCTTTTAAGAGGACTCCGCGAGCTCGGACCGAAACTTCCAGTCATAACCGACGGGCCAAAAGGGGCGTATCTTGTCGATGGCGACGACAAAGTCTGGCATATGCCGATGTACCCGGACCCAGCTCCGCCGGTCGATCGAACCGGCGCGGGCGACTCATTTTCCTCCACTTTCACGGCGGCTATCGCGCTCGGCCTTTCTCCGCAGGAAGCGCTGTCTTGGGCGCCGATCAATTCCATGAATGTGGTGCAATACATAGGCGCGCAAAAGGGTCTACTTACGCGCGAACAAATTGAAGAGCATTTAAAGAACGCTCCGGCAAACTACAAAGCGCAGAGGATTGGCTGACCCGGCACGATCGAATTCATTTATTACGAATTTGTTACTAACCAAAACAAGCTTATAACTCAAACCTAGGACATCCGATGCCTAGGTGGTCTTAGGTGAAGATGCTAGGTGGAAATGTCTTAGGCGGTGTTAGGTGGTGGTCTGGAGAGCTGTCTTTGCGGCTTCCACAATGGCCACGGAATCTAGTCCGTAATGTTTGAGAAGCTCTTCGGGTTCTCCGGACTGTCCGAACTCGTCACGGATGCCGAGGCGGATGACTCTTTTGGGTTTGTGTTCGCTTAAATACTCGGCCACGGCACCGCCGAAGCCGCCGGCGACTTGATGTTCTTCGACAGTGATAAGAGCGTCGTGCGTACCCGCCAATCTCTCGATCATTTCTCCGTCAAGCGGTTTTACCGTGGCAAAATGCGCCACGGTCGCACCGATTCTTTGCCCGTTTAGTTCCCTGCCGGCAAGCAAACACTGATACGCGATCGTGCCGGTTGCCAGTATCGCCACCGACTTATCTTCGCCACCGCTTTTTTCCATGAATATTTCGGATTTCCCAAACCTGTAA
>CAYZRD010000033.1:0-3083 GCA_964480015.1 uncultured Candidatus Saccharibacteria bacterium | reverse complement strand
TTTTCCATGAATATTTCGGCTTTCCCAAAACTGAAAGGCGCGTCCGGTTTCGTTATGATCGGGGTGTCGTTGCGCGCCAGACGAATGTAAACCGGACCGACGCGTTCGGCCGCAAACAAAGTGGCTTTCATGGCTTCGTGTTTGTCGCACGGCGCAAGAACGCACATATTCGGCATAACGCGCATGATGGCGATGTCTTCGACGGCCTGATGTGTGGCGCCGTCCGGGCCGACGGAGATGCCGGCATGAGCGCCGATAATTTTCACATTTTGGTTATTGTAGGCGATGGTCGTGCGTATTTGTTCCCAGTTTCGTCCGGGCGAGAACATCGCGTAGGAAGCGATGAAAGGAGTTTTGCCCATGGCCGCGAGGCCCGACGCCACCGAAGCCATGTTCTGTTCAGCCACGCCGCATTCAATAAAACGTTCGGGAAAAGCTTCGGCAAACAAATTGGTCTTGGTGGATTCCACGAGATCGGCAGTCAGCGCCACCACTTGCAAAAATCGTTCGCCGGCAATTTTTAAACCCTCGCCATAGCCGTTGCGGTTTGCGGATTTTTCGATATTTGTATCGAATATATTTTCAACTAAGTATTCAGATATTCGCATGGTTTCTAATCGTGATCCGGAGCGTTAATCGCGCCGGAAAGTGTGCGCAACTTCTTTAAAGCCTCCGATCCTTGTTCATTTTTCTTCACGAAATTTTCCGGCCCTTTACCGGGAGGATTTCCGTGCCAGCGGAAATCGCGCTCGAAAATATCCACGCCTTTCCCCGGTATAGTGTGCGCGATAATGACCGAGGGTTGGCTATAAACCGCTTGCGCCTTCCCGATGGCGTCATTGACCATTCGGAAGTTATGGCCGTCGACTTCCTGCACGTCGAAATTAAAGGCGGCAAATTTCTCCGCCAAAGGCTCGAGCGGCATCACGTCCTTAGTGTAACCGTCTATTTGGATACCGTTTCGATCGATGATGGCGATGAGGTTGTGCAATTTTTGTTTTCCGGCAAGCATCGCCGCCTCCCAAGTCTGACCTTCCTGCAATTCACCGTCGCTCATTAAGCAATAAACGTACTTTGATGTGTAAGGATTGTCCATGCGCGCGGCAATGGCCATGCCGACCGCTTGCGAGAGGCCGCTGCCCAATGGTCCGGAGCTGGTTTCAAGTCCGGGAAGCGCTTCGCGGTGCGGGTGTCCCTGAAGGCGCGAACCGAATTTGCGGAGCGTAAGCAATTCTTCCTTATTAAAGTAACCGGCGTGCGCCAGCGTGGCGTAAAGAACCGGGCAAATGTGGCCGTTTGAGAGAACCAATCGGTCGCGCTCTTCGAAGTCTGGATTTTTGGGATCGTGTTTGAGTACCGAAAAATAAAGCAGAGTAAAAATGTCGGCCATGCCCAAGGGCCCGGCGGTGTGGCCGCTGCCAGCTTCAACAAGCATTTCGATAATGCTCTGCCTTATCTCGTTGGCTTTGATTTCGAGATTCTCTATCTCTTGGTCGCTCAAATAACGCATTAACAACAGTATAACCCGCAACCGGCTTTTATGCCTTTGATAAATTTGTGCATTGCCGCCGCTCCTACGCCAGTAACGACAAAAGTTTTTGATATTCGGCTTCCCTATCTTCGTCTTCGAGTATTTCTGAACCGACAACAAAACGATCGGCGCCGGCGTCGCGCAATGACAAAATGGTGTCGGCATTGACGGAGCCGTCAACGCTTATCTCCAGACTCCTGTACCGCGAACGCAAATCGGCGATGCGTTCCAAGACGCGCGCATCAAACGGTTCGCCTTGCGCGCCGATGTCGGCGATGCCCATCACTTGAACGAAGTCTATATCCTTGATGTGGGTTTCTAACATAGAGAGCGGCTTGTCGTTGCCAATGGAAAAACCGACGCGAACGCTGTGATCATGACAGAGTTTGACGGCGGCGGCCGGATCTGCCAACCCTTCAAGATGAAAAACGAGCGAGGTGGCTCCGCATTCTATCCATTTTTTCGCGGCGCCCTGCGGGTCGGCGACCATGAGGTCAACCTCGACTAGAAAAGGTTCTAGCGCTTCTTTGGCTTCTTCAACTTCCCCACGAGGCTCATAAGGCCATGATGTAAACGGCACAAATTTGCCGTCAACGATGTCTATCTGCACCCGGTCTTGGAATGAAAGAGTTAAGAGGTCGCTTTTAAGCCGGGACAACGACTGCGGAATAATGGCCGGAAATATCATGGTCTAATCGTTAGCGTGCAGAGGGTGTCTTTGCCGACATTTTGGCTTTCAACGCCCGGGAGGCGGCAATCTTCGTTATTGCCATCCATGAAGTACAAGATGGAATAACTGGAACCAAAGTCGTGGAAACGATACACCATTCCTTCATACGTCATCCCGCTGTCATCTCCGAACAAAATCGATTCGCCTTCGGGCAACTTATTCATATATCTCGGCACCAGCGCGTTGGTCAGGGCCGGACTCTCTTCGACCGATTGTCCCCATTCCCAGCAAAGATCGTCCGCGTAATCGCCGAGGCAGAGCTGGCCGCTTTTGCTTCCCGCCATGGCCGGATAGCGGCCGTTGTCGCTGTAATAGTATTCAAAAGCTTTCTGATATTCTTTTATCTGCGCAACACGGGCTACATCACGCGAGTCTGATTGGCCGTTGTTTAACAGCAGAAAAGAGGCGACCAGCACTACCGATATTACTGTCAACACCACAAACACCTCAAAGACCGAAGGGCCCCCGCGTTTTTTGGTTGGCAGTTCATTGAACATACAGTCTTTACAAAAATGCTAGCACAATAAAGAGGGCAACGCCGGACTTGCACACAACTACGCGTCACGCGGTGCCGAGTTTGTTTAGCCGTCTTATGTGCCGCTCGTCACCGGAAAAAGGAGTTTCCAGAAATAGTTTGACGGCCGCTTTCGCGGAAGCCTCGTCGAGGAAACGGGCCCCCAGAGAAATAATGTTGGCGTTGTTGTGCGAGCGGGAGGCTTTAATGACGTTTAAATTATTGCCTGCCGCGTCGGTGAGCGTTTCCTCTCCGCCGTAGTACACTGCAGCTCTCACTCCGTTATAGCGGTTAGCGCACATCGCCTC
>CAYZRD010000032.1:0-6861 GCA_964480015.1 uncultured Candidatus Saccharibacteria bacterium | reverse complement strand
TGCAACTCTGAAACTGTGCAACTATATAGCGTCTATATGGACTTCTGAATACTTCTGGCGGTGTCCAACTTTCCTATCGCGATTACTCTTGGCTTTGTAGCGAAGAATGCTGATTTTCTTTCCTTTCTTTAAACCCAGGTAACTTCCCTTAACTTTTGCGCCCTTGATGTATGGAGTGCCGATGGTGGCGTTTTTGCCGTCGTCAGAAAGAAGGACCTTATCAAATTCCACCTTGTCCCCTTCCTTATAATCACCGAGGAGTTCTACCAGGATAACGTCCCCTACGGAAACAACATACTGCTTGCCGCCGGTTTCAATAACCGCAAAATCACTGCTTGAAACCGCCTTTTTCGCAGGCGCTTTCTTAGGAGCCGCCTTTTTGGCGACCGCCTTTTTAGCTGTCTTTTTTGCCACCTTCTCAACCATAGTGGTCGCAATACTACAAGAAAACCTTGTATTTTGCAAGGTTTTTCCGACTTCATTCCTCCTCCATCCTGGCGGGCTTGTCGAGGGCCAAGACATCTATGCCAACGGTCTCGCCCGTTATTCTGGTTACGTCTTTGTCCACCTTCCCAAGTTCTTTATAACCGGCATTGTAGTGGCTGATTGTGGTCGCTAAAGTGTTACCGAGTTTCTTATAATAATCCTCGTATTTACCCATGTGAACGCCCAGCTTCTCGACATTTTTGATAATATCTTTGGCTTTCTCCTCGATCTCCAAAGCTTTCAATCCCTGGAGAACGGTCTGCAGGTAAGCCAAAAAAGAAGTCGGTGATACGATGATAACCTTATACTTCCCCGCCGCGCGTTGGATAAGATTTTCCTCCCCGCCGCCCACGGTATTTGAAAGCAAATCGTAATAAACCCCTTCGGACGGAATAAACATAAACGCAAAGTCGGTGGTTTTTTCGGTTGGCCTGATATATTTAGCGGTTTCGGTGATTCGAAGTTTTAAGTCATTCACAAATTGCTTCTCGATTTCCGCGCGCCTCAACGCATCTCTCTCTTCAATCATGCGGTTGTAATTTTCGAGCGAGAACTTGGAGTCAATGGGAATGACTTTGTCCTTGACGAACACGACCGCGTCCACTATCTCGCCATTGTCGAAGGCGTGCTGCATTTGAAAACTCCCTGGGGGCAAGACATTTTGAAGTACGGTCTCAAGATAGTATTCGCCCAAGATGCCTCGTTGCTTCGGATTCATCAGAACATCTTGAAGTTGTTTTAACTGCTCCGCGAAGCCGACCACTTGTCGGTTGGTTTCTCCAAGCTTTGTCAACCCTTCGGTAACTTCGCGCACGATTTTGTTTGATTCGGAGAGTTGAGTCTTAATGGAACTTTGAATAACGCGATTGCTCTCCCCCATCCTTTCATCCATGGTTTGACGTAGTGCCTGAAGCTGTTGTTGCATTAAGAGAATTCCTCCTTGCTCTTCCTTGCCGGTGCGGCGAAAAAAAGTCACATACACTTGTATAGCCAAAATGAGACCCAGGATAACGAGTACAACTAACTGAATGGCATCCATGCGGTTATTTTAACACGCGCCCTTTTAGGCCGTTCTGTGCCCTGAAAAGAAAATCCACTTGCCAACTTCTACGGTTAGCAAGCTGGCTACACTAAAGATAAGCACCATGACGATGTCGTTTAATGGAAGCGGCGTGTAGGACAAAAGTTCCTGAAGTAGCGGTACGGTCAAAACCGCCAGCAAAGCCAAGCCGCTTAAGAAAAACGAGCCGACAAAAAACAGGTTGGTGCGCAGCGGCTGTTTCCAAAGCGGCACCAAAAAAGAACGGAAAGCGAAGGCCATAAAAAGCGAGTCCATAGATATGGCCAGGAACATAATACTGCGAAGTTCATCAATCGGAAGCTCCAAAGCGCGCAGATAAAAGTAAAAGGCGACGATGAGCAGCCCGAGCACGCTGACCACAAAGCCGGTGAACCACATCATGGTGGGAGAGAGGATTCCTTCTTCGTAAATATCCTGCGGACGCTGTTTCATCGCCCCTTTCTCGCCCGGCTCAAAGGCGAAAGCAAGGCTCATAAACCCTTCTTCAATAAGATTGGCCCACAGAATTTGCACCGGCAGTATCGGCAAGGCGGCGCCGGAAAGGAGCGCCGTTCCTATCAACACCACCTCGGTTAAACTGGTTGAGATCAAGTAACCGACGACCTTGCGCAAGTTGGAAACAATCCGCCGGCCTTCTTCAATGGCCGCGTAAATGACGGCAAAACTGTCTTTGAGCAAAATTAAATCGGAAGCCTCTTTGGCGATTTCCGTCCCCGAGCCGATAGCAACGCCGATATTCGCTTTGCGGAGAGCCAAAGAGTCGTTAACGCCGTCTCCCGTCATCGCCACGATTTCGCCGCGGCTTTGGAGAAGTTCCGCAAGACGCAGTTTTTGGTGCGGTAACACGCGTGCAAAAACACGCACACTATCTAGCGCGAAGAGAAGTTCGCTGTCGCTCATTTCTTCCAAATCTTCTCCAGTCAGCGCGTTGTCTCCGACTCCGGCAATGCCGACGCTTTTCGCCACCGCAAGCGCGGTGTCGGCATTATCGCCGGTTACAAGCACGATGGTCGCGCCGGCGCCGCGAACGCCTTTGATGGATTCTTTGACGTCGGCACGCACCTTGTCATTGAAAATAAGCAGTCCAACAAAAACCGCCCCTTGCGGCAAATGTTTAACCTTTTCGTCGTTTTCGGAAATGGACTCGTTCTTGACGTCTTTGTAGGCCACGCCGAGCAAACGCTTACCTTCCCGCGTATGAGCCCGCATAACTTTTGTAAAATGTTCGACTTCGGCGTCGGTTAGTTTTCGCTCTTCTCCTTTGACCAACACTTTTTCGCAAACGGATAAGAGATATTCCGGAGCGCCGTTTATGCAGATGCGATTTTCTTTTTCGCCCGCGACGAGACCGGCGGCAAAGCGGTTATCCGGATCAAAGGCGAGATAATCTATTCGCGAAGCGTACGGGTCGCTATTTTCCGGGACAATTTTTGCGCGGAGTGCGGCTTCAAGTATTGCCTGCTCTATCGGGTCGCCCTTCATGACGCTTTTTCCGTTTGCACTGTCCACGAATGCCGCGCCAGCATTAAGGGAAATTCGGAGCACATTTTGCATTAAAGGGCTTTCCTCCCAAGCGCCAGGGTCGAGATTGGCGGTATCATGACGGATAATTCCTTCGAGCGACATTCGCCCTTCAGTCAGCGTGCCGGTCTTGTCAGTCAGAATGTAAGTTGTTGAACCAAGAGTCTCCGCGGCCAAAAGATTTCGTACCAAGCCGCCGCGCCTTAAAAGCGCTTCCATACCCGCGGCCAAGATGATGATGACCGCTGCCGGCAAACCTTCAGGCACGGAGGCTACCGCTATCGCGATGGCCATCAAAAACATGGAACTTAGGTCTTCGCCGTTTAAAAGTCCGACACCGAAAATGAGCGCCACCAAGCCGATTATCAACATAAGCATGGCGCGCGAAATCTTTTTCATTTCAAGTTGAAGCGGTGTCTCGGCATTTTCAATGGTCTGAAGATCAACGCTTAGATTTCCAAGAATAGTGCCGTCGCCGGTCGCCACGACGACTCCGGTGCCATAGCCATCGGTCACAAAAGTGCCGCGCCAAAGCATATTCGCGCGTTCGGGAAGCGGCGCGCCGACGTGTACCGGCGCCACCATTTTTTTGACCGCCCTCCATTCTCCGGTTAGTGCCGATTCGTTGACGGAAAGCTTTTTGCTACTAATAGTCCTCAGGTCGGCCGGAACCTGCATACCGGCACCCACTTCGACCATGTCGCCAGGCACGAGATCAACAACATCAACCTCGTGTCTTTTTCCCCCGCGGATGACAATCGCGCGGTGGGATTCCGATTTTTTAAGGGCCCCAAACGCTCGCGAGGCCCGCTCTTCTTGAAAGACGCCGACAGCCACGGCAATCGCGAGAGCCGCGAATATCACTCCAGCATCCACGTATTCCGCGAGCGTGATGGTAACAAAAACCGCAATAAGGAGAACGAGCGGCAAAGGACTCCGGAGCTGTTTGAAAGTGTGGCTAAGTATGCCCGGCTGTTTTATTTCACTAAGGCGGTTTTCGCCAAACTTTTTGCGGCGCTCTAAGACCTCTTCTGGCGCAAGACCGTTTATTGAGGAATTGAGCAAACTCAAAACTTCACGATAATCGTGCGCGTGCCAGGCATAGGATTTTCGCTGCGCGTTTCGCTTATCTACGACAAGTTTTTCCGGCGCTGATCTGCTTCCAAACAACATAGAGAAATGAGCTTATTGGTGTTAGTATAGCAGGATAAATTTATAGAATATGGCATTACATGAGGACATAAAGGCGTCGCTTAAGGACGCGATGAAAACGAAGAATGAAGCAAAGTTGCGCACGGTGCGCAGTATGCTGACGGCCTTTACCAACGAACTGGTCGCGACCGGAAAGAAACCAAATGAGGTGCTGGACGATGCCGGCGTGCTTTCGGTTATAAAAAGACTGGCGAAACAGCGCAAAGAATCAATTGTGCAATTTGAAGCCGGTAATCGCCAAGACTTGGCTGATCCTGAAAAGGAAGAACTTGAGATTCTTGAAAGCTATTTGCCGCAAATGATGAGTCAGGAAGAAATTGAGCCACTCGCTAAGGCGAAATTGGCAGAACTTGGATTCACCGACAAATCCAAAATGGGCCAAGCAATTGGGGCTGTAATGAAGGACTTGCAGGGCAAGGCTGATGGCAAGGACGTCAAAGAAGTGGTTGAACGATTATTGTCATAATGGAAGCATAGGAATATGAAGGTAGCCTGCCCCGTACCAAGCTCCGCTTTGGTACGGGGTGGAAAAACTGCTTTCCTGATTGACGGTTTGACTCTTTTGTGTAATAATTTTGGCCGAGTTTTGAGTTCGTCGAAACCTTCACTTGCGAGGATCCAATGGTTTACGTTGAAAGCGAGGTGCGCTGCATCTCTTCGCACGGCCAGGAGCATCTGGTCGAGGCGAAAATTTTCGACGCCGCTAGCGAAACAAGGCGCGTCGCATACTTGGCGCTTCAAAAAATCGACGCGAAGGCACGAATTTTTGAAACTGGCCGCAACGCGCGCGTCGTGCTGAAAGTCAAAAAATACTTCGCGTTCGACGCTGTCGCCGTCGTACAGGCCGCACTCGGCCCCCACACCTTCCGCGACTGTTTGGAGACGTGAGATGGGAAAAAAGTACATTCCCCCACATGTCCTTCACCTGTGGGAGAAGAAGGGTTACTCCGCCCTCAAGGCGGCAGCGCGTAAGGGCGGACGGAAATCAGCCGCACTTCGGCGCAGGCAAAGGGAGTTAAAGGAAAAGGCAAAACAGCCCGATTTTACAAATAATCCCTACGCCCAAGCGAAGGGATTGCGTGTTGAACCGCCGCACAAGCAGTTTGAACCCCTCCCTGGCGGAGAAGATACCAGGCCACCTCGTCGTTGGTGGAAAGATTTGTAATTCCACCATAACGAAATGGACATAGGTCGCGCAATCCGGCGCGACCTTTATAGTTTTACAGCGTCCTGAACATCAAACTCCCCCACTTTAGTGCGGCGGAGGTTTTTCATTTAGAAATCAGAGAAAGGTTGCGAGTTTGATTAAGAAAAATCCAAAGAAAAGCAACATCATAATTCCCTCCCAGCGCAAAATCTGCCGATTAACGCAGCTTATTAGGAATATCGCCGAGGCGCCCATAAGCACAAAAATACCGAGTTCCATAACCACCTTGTCGGCTACTAGCGGCGTGATTAAAGCGGCTGCGCCGGTTGTGATGAGGATGTTGAAAGTGTGCGCGCCAAAAACATTTCCAAGTGCCAGCTCTTGTTCTTTGGTCCTGATAGATTGAAGCGCGACAAAAAACTCCGGCAAGGAAGCGCCGATGCCGATAGCCGCGATGGAGACGAGACCGAGAGGAAGCGCGAAGGCGGTCGCGATGTTGACAACCATATCAACCGCGAAGTTGGCGCCAACCAAAATAGCCGCGAGGCCAAGTACGATAAAAATAAGCGAGTAAAAGCGCAAATGAGGTTTCTGTCCGCTTCGCAAAACTTTTACATCATCCTCTTTCTTCGCTTCATAGACCAAATACCAGATGTAAACGGCGAACGTGCCAAGAAGAAGCAGGGCTTCCAGCCGATCAACAAAACCGTCTTTAAGTATAAGCAGATAATGAACTGTGGCTATGAAAAAAATCGGCATACCTCCGTTTAACAAGCGCAGCTTCAACACTACCCTGCCGCCAATCGCCGCCATTGCGCCAGCGACCAAAAGTATGTGGCTGATATTGGAACCCATAGTAGTCGCGATAACGATCGGCGTTTCGCCCTTGAGCGCGGCGGAAATCGAAGCTCCGAGTTCCGGGAGCGATGTGCCGAAACCGACTATCAAAATGCCGATAGCGAGGCGCGAGAGGCCGAGCGACTCTCCCATCTGTTTCGCGCCTTCAAGAAAAGTGTCGGCGCCGCGAATAAGCGCGAAAAGCGAAATAAGGAGAACGATTATCCAAGCCGTAACGAAAGCGTAGAGCGGTGCGTCGCCGTCAAAAATAAAACCAAGTAAAAAGTTTATTGAAGCGTCCATGCAATTAGTCTAGCTAAAAATTTAGCGAATGTGATCCGCGCATGAGGATAGCAAAAAAGGAGGCGCAGCAAAAATAATCCTAATGGTAATTACGGCAGTCCGACGCCACAGCTCATGCAAATGATGGACATCCGATGTCCATCATTTGATGTTGTTGGGGTGGTGGTTAGTTGAAAAGATAGAGAAAACTTCCATAACCTTGTACTTCCATATCAGCCTTCGCCACGAAGCGTAGCGCCGCCGAGTTCATGCAGTAACGAATGCTGCCGAGTTC
>CAYZRD010000031.1:2377-6868 GCA_964480015.1 uncultured Candidatus Saccharibacteria bacterium | reverse complement strand
GTTGGAGAAATTGTACGAAAAAGATAAAGGACAGTATAAAAATCTAAAGGAGGCTTTGATTGAAGATATTGACGCAGCTATTGCGCCAATGCGTGAAAAACGAGCGAGCGTCTCTGATGATGAAGTGAAAGAGGCGCTAAAAGAAGGAGCGGAAAGGGCAAGGGAGAAGGCGAGCGCGAAGATGAGCGTTGTGAGAGAGAAAGTGGGTGTAACGATTTGATTATGGAAAGAACACTAATAAAAGACCTCAAAGAAAATAAGGGCAAAGAAGTCACCATCGGCGCGATTGTAGATGTGGCGCGCTATCAGGGCAAAATGGCCTTTTTTGACTTCCGCGATCGCAGCGGCAAAGTGCAAGGCGTGGTCTTTGGAAAACCGGAAGTGCTTGAAGTTGCCAAAAATCTTTCACTCGAATCGGCAGTAAAAGTGACCGGTATCGTGAACGAGCGGCCGGAAAAAATGGTTAATAAAAACGTCAATAACGGCGATATCGAAATTGAGATCACCGGCATAGAAGTGCTGAATAAAGCTGAAACTTTGCCGTTTGACCCCGAGGATGAACTCACCATCGAAACCAGGCTGGATTACCGGCCGCTAACACTGCGCACAAAAGAGAGCCGAGCCATTTTTAAAATTCAAGCCGAAATTGTAAAGGCGTACGGAAATTTTCTTCGTGACAACGACTTTACCGAATTCCAGGCGCCTAAGCTTGTAGGAGGCGATGCCGAAGGCGGCGCCGAGGTTTTTAAAGTACCTTATTTTAAGGACAAAACCGCTTATTTGGCTTCCAGCCCGCAGTTTTATAAACAAATTATGGTCGGAGTGTTTGAACGCGTCTTTTCCTTCGCCACGGCCTTCAGAGCCGAAAAAAGCGCGACCACGAGACACCTAAGCGAGTACACTTCACTCGATATGGAAATGGGATTCATTAACGATCACACCGACGTGATGCGCATGGAGACATCGCTCCTTAAATACATTGTTGGCGAGATAGGCAAAAATTGCGCGAACGAACTTAACGTGCTTGGAATGGAATTGCCGGCCATCCCCAAAGGAGACATCTTTCCCCATATGAAACTGCGCGAAGCTCAAGAACTTATCAGGAAAGAAACCGGACAGGACAAGACAAGCGAGCCCGACCTTGAGCCGGAGGATGAACGCTGGCTATGCGAATATGCCAAAGCCAATTTAAACTCCGACTTCATCTTCATTACTCACTATCCGGTGAGCAAGCGGCCATTTTACACCTATGAAGACGAAGACGACCCCGGTTTTACCAAGAGTTTCGACCTTCTTTTTAGAGGTGTCGAGGTCACGACCGGCGGCCAGCGAATACACGATTACGAAAAATTGGTGGAAAAAATTAAAGCCAAGGATTTGGATCCGGACAATTTCACCTTCTACCTTCAAACTTTTAAGTACGGTATCCCGCCGCACGGCGGCTGGGGGATGGGCCTTGAACGTCTGACGCAGAAGTTTACGGGCGTTCATAACGTGAAGGAAGCCACTCTGTTTCCGCGCGACATTAACAGAATTGACGTATTACTTTCAAAAAATGACAACCTTGCGACTGACAAACAAAACGATTAAATATGCGACCGATAAATACACCAGACTGGTACTGACTGAGGAAGAAAACGTTAGTTTTTTTGTGGAAAAGGGTAAACGGCGCGAATTGCGCGTTGGGGTTGGGAAATGGAAGGACATAACGCCGCGAAAATTCATAACACTGGTGCGCGGCGCAATTCAAGCTGCCAAACAAAACCGTGTTGAATACTTGGCGCTGGAATTAGACGCTTCCGTTTTCCCGAAATTGGAATATGGTGCCGAGTGGTTTGCGTCCACGATTGCGGAAAACCTTTTGCTTTCCGCCTGTGAATTCAACCGCTACAAAACGGCTAAGGAAAAAAAGGGAAAGCTGAAAGAAATATTGGTTTGCGGCTTACATGACAAACAAGCTTGGCAGCGAGGCCTCACTTTGGCAACGTGCGCGAACCTGGCGCGCGACATCGCCAACACCCCGGGAGATGACCTGACTCCGAGCGGGCTCGCAAAGGCGGCTAAGGAAATGGCGAAAGGCACGAAAATCAACGTTAAAGTGCTGGATGAAAAGGGGATAAAAAAGGAAGGTTTGCACGCGCTGTGGGCCGTGGGCAAAGGCGCCGACGATATGCCGCGCTTCATCATTATGGAATACTGGGGCAAAGGCAAACCCAGGACATCGGATGTCCCAGGTGAGGGCAGGCCGATAGTTTTGGTAGGTAAGGGTGTCACTTACGACACCGGCGGTTTAAATATTAAGCCGGCGCCGGCCGGAGGAATGCATGAGATGCATATGGATATGTCTGGCGGAGCTTCAGTTATCGCCGCCATTGTTTGCGCCGCCAAACTCGGCATTAAGAAAAATATTGTTTCTCTTATTCCGGCGGCTGAAAACGCGGTCTCGGAAAAATCCATGCGCGCCGGCGACATCATCAAATCTCACCTCGGCAAAACCATTGAAGTGCTTCACACCGATGCTGAAGGCCGTTTGATTTTGGCCGATGGGCTGTCCTACGCGCAAAAATATAACCCACGGGCAGTGCTCGACGTCGCAACCCTGACAGGCGCTTCGCTTGTGGCGCTAGGTACGCACGCAAGCGCCGTTATGACCAAAGATGAAAGTTTGCAGAAAACTCTTGTCGAACTTGGCGAAGAGAGCGGTGATTATGTTTGGCCGCTGCCACTTTGGGAGGAATACACGGTACCACTTACGCAAACCCGTGCGGACGTCGCCAACATTCAGCCCGGATTTGTAAGAAATGCCGGCACTATAGAAGGTGCCGCCTTTCTGTCGTTTTTTGCCCCCAAATGTCCTTGGGCTCACATAGACATTGCTCCAAGGATGGACTCCGTGCCAAATGACAAATTGGCCAAAGGCTCTACCGGCGAACCGGTCCGTCTCCTGGTAAAATTCTTGGAGCGTTACTAAATCTCGACCGCAGCTACCATCTATATATCTTGCAAGATATATAGAGCCAACACGCATCATGACCCTTGAAGAAACCAGAAAAAAAATACTTGAGGATGATGAGTTTGTTTTAAGCGAAATCGAAAAACTGCGCTACGCTTACAAACTAAAAAAAGAAATACGTTACGCTCAAAAACGCGAAGGATCAATCGACACCGAGTCAGTCGCTGAACATATTTATGGAATGTACGTTATAACCAGTTATTTTCTACCACTTGAAGACGTAAAAAGTGAATGGGATAAGCAAAAAATTCTTGAGACTATTGTGTGGCACGATGCTGACGAACTAGTAACTGGCGACACTATTACTCATTGGAAAACAGAAGAGTTTATAAAACAAGCAGAAACAGCAGTTGGTGAAGCAATAAGTAACTTACCTGAACTTTTGCAAAAACCCATAAGTAAATTAGTAGAAGAGTATGAGGCCAGACAGTCGATTGAAGCTCAATTTGTGAAGGCTATAGATAAGATCGAACCACTGTTTGAGGTGTGGGAAGATTTTTATAAAGACATTATGCACCGCAACGGCAATACGTTGGAACTTCATTGGAAATATAAGAGACCCTATATAGAGAAATTTCCTTACCTTATGCGTTTCGCTGAAGTTGCAACTAACAGGTTACAGCAAAAGGGATTTTTTGCGGTAGAAAGTGATAGTATTGAATCGTGACCGAAACAACGCTAGGGCAGGGGAGTTTTGCTATTAAAACCGAGGTCTTTGAAGGGCCTTTGGAGCTTTTGCTTGATTTGGTAGAAAAGCGGAAACTTCTCATAAATGATATTTCGCTAGCCAGCGTGACCGACGAGTACATGGCGCACGTGGCCAAAATGCAGGAACTCTCGCTTCCCGGCACCGCTAATTTCGTGGCGCTCGCCGCGACACTACTACTTATCAAATCCAAATCGCTGTTGCCGGTTTTGGAGCTCTCGGAGGAGGAAGAAGGGAGCATCGAAGAGCTTGAAGAGCGTCTGCGTCTTTATCAAATTTATCGAAATGCAAGCAAGGTAATCGCCGAGGTGTTCGGCGTGTCCATTTCCCACGAACGACAATTTGTTCCGGTGTCAAAACCGATTTTTCACCCTGATAAATACTGCAGCCAGAAAGAACTAAGCGACGCCATGTACCGCGTAGTGCAGGAGCTGCCGACTGTCGAAGTCAAACCCAGAGTTCAGGTAAAAAAGGTCATATCGCTTGAGGACATGATAACGCGCCTTGAGGAACGAATTCGCCGACAATTCAAACTAAGCTTTAAAGAATTGGTGGCCGGTGAAAAAGAAAAGGGAACTGTGATAGTGAGTTTTTTGGCCATTTTGGAATCGGTCAAGCAGGGCCGGATACTGGTCAAGCAGGTAGACCGTTTTGATGACATTGAGATAGTTCACTATCGCCCGCAAACGCCAAAATACGGCTAAAATATCTGTTATAATTGCAAAGATGACTTTGGACCAAAAACTTGAAGCCGTGTTGTTTTATAAGGCCG
>CAYZRD010000031.1:0-2315 GCA_964480015.1 uncultured Candidatus Saccharibacteria bacterium | reverse complement strand
ATTGACGAAGCTTTTTTCTGCCGGAGAAGCGGAACTAGAGAACGCCATACATGAGTTGAAAAATCGCCTAGCTGGCAGCGGCCTTGCGCTTATAATCACAGACAAAGAAATTGAATTGGCTACAAGGCCGGAACTTGACGCTTTGATAGAAGAACTTCGCAAGGAGGAGATGAAAAGGGACATCGGTAAGGCTGGCGCGGAAACTTTGGCCATAGTCCTTTATAGCTCCCCGGTGTCACGCTCTGACATTGATAGGATCCGCGGAGTCAATTCTTCCTACATTTTGCGCAATTTGGAGATGCGCGGTTTGATAGAAAAGTCAACTATGGGAAGGAAATCCGAGTTTCGACCAACCACGTCTTTGCTTAGGCATCTCGGCATCGGCGAAAAATCGGAGCTTCGAGGCTACGCCGAGGTGATGGATGCGTTGGAAAAATTTGAAAGCAACGCCGAAACGCAATCAACGTAATATGGAGTCGGAAACGCCACCAATTAGCCAGGAACCGAGCACAACAACAGGCGACGGCCAAACGGATTTTTTTGCAGACGTGCCGGGAAACGACGATACGCGAAAAGTGCCGGTGCCGGCTCAGCTGGCCGTTTTGGTTGCGATCATGCTGGCAATATTTGCGGCACCGACCGCTCAATTCGTCTTTGAGCATCTCCCAAGGGGCGCCGCCGACCAAACCGCGACCGCGAGGCAAAATGCCGGCGTGGAAGCCGGAGATGGTTCGTCTGATCCGTTTATCAACGTTGCTTTAAGCGCTCGCTCCGCGTACGTTCTCGATGTTTATGGCGAAAAAGTTTTGTACCAAAAAAACGCCGAGCAGCAACTGCCTTTGGCTTCGCTCACCAAGCTTATGACGGCCTTGGTGGCGTCCGAGATTGTCTCGGGCGACGAACCGGTGGCGATTTCGACCGCCGCCATATTGCAAGACGGCGACTATGGCCTCGACTCTGGAGAAAGATTTGCGCTTGAAGAATTGCTTGACCTTACCTTAATGAGTTCAAGCAATGACGGCGCGTTTGCCATTGCCTCGGCCGCCGGCGCTTTGCTTGACGCTAACGAACCCGCCAAAAGCTTTGTTGAAGCGATGAATATTAGAGCGAAAGAACTTGGCTTAAAAGCGACATACTTCCGCAATCCTACCGGACTCGACGTGTCAGAGAAAGAGGCCGGCGCCTATGGTTCCGCCAAAGACATAGCTCTGCTGATGAAATACATTCTTTTAAATGAACCAGAAATATTGGAAAAAACCAGGAATGATAAAGCCGTTTTTTACAACGAAGCCGGCGCCTATCATCTAGCGGAAAACACCAACGAAGTCATTAACAGGATACCTGGTATTATAGGCTCAAAGACAGGCTATACCGATCTTTCCGGAGGCAATTTGGTGGTCGCGTTCGACGCGGGCTTTAACCGTCCGGTAGTTGTCGCGGTGCTCGGCTCTACTAGAACTCGGCGTTTTGATGACGTGCTAACTTTAGTGGAAGCGTCTCGGCTTAGTGTGAATAAATAATGAATTATGGAACTTACAATTATCAAAGTATTCTTGCCGACGGCTCTGGCTTTCGCCATCGGAATTTTTATTACCCCGGCCGTAAGCCATTACTTATATAAGTATCGCGTCTGGAAGAAAATACCGGGCAAAGGGAAAGGCTACGGCGGAGGCGGAACGCCTATTTTCGACCAACTACACCGGCACTCGGACACCAACACTCCGCGCATGGGCGGGATTGTTATTTGGGGCAGCGTTTTTTTGACGGTTTTTCTCATCAGTCTGCTTGAAATGTGGATGCCGGATTCAATTTTTGGCAAACTCAATTTTCTCAGCCGCTCGCAAACGTGGCTTCCACTTTTCGCGCTGGCGGTCGGCGCCTTGGTCGGGTTTGTTGACGATTACTTGACAGTCACGGGAAATGGCAAGCACTTTGTCGGCGGTTTGCCGCTTTCGCAACGACTGGTGGTGGTTGGCATTACGGCGTTGTTTTGCGCCTGGTGGTTTTTCGAAAAATTGGAAGTTACGAGCGTCCACTTGATCGGTTACGGGGAAGTGTGGCTGGGGATTTTGTTCATACCTTTCTTTGTGCTTGTGGCTCTCGCCGTCTACACGAGCAGCGTAATCGACGGCCTGGACGGACTCGCCGCCGGCGTATTTATGTATATATTCGCCGCCTATGCCGGAATTGCGATGTGGCA
Organism: uncultured Candidatus Saccharibacteria bacterium; assembly: GCA_964480015.1. Classification (GTDB taxonomy): domain Bacteria; phylum Patescibacteriota; class Minisyncoccia; order Phycocordibacterales; family UBA918; genus OLB19. The sequence continues at coordinate 115 of CAYZRD010000031.1, read as the reverse complement.
AAATCAAATTGATATTGCCGCCTTTTGCGCCACCGTAGTCGGAGGCATTTTGGCATTTTTATGGTTTAACATTCCGCCGGCACGATTTCATATGGGCGAAACCGGCATTATGGCG
>CAYZRD010000030.1:2204-6882 GCA_964480015.1 uncultured Candidatus Saccharibacteria bacterium | reverse complement strand
AACCACCGCGTCAGGGTCGTCAATGTATTCGTTAAATTCTTTAGCGGTCAAATACTCGCCGGTCTTTGTTACATCAAAACTACTGTCATCAAGACCATCGGCCACAATTTTCTTTCGTACCCTTATATTGAGTTTATAAAATGACGGTGCGCTTCCCTCCTCGACCGCGATCTTAAAAGGAATGTCAGAAAATTCCGGTCGTGATTTCATGTATGCCTCGAAGCGCGCAAAGTTCTTCGTTGGGACATTCATCTGCGCGTTAATGCCCTCGTGCGCCACGTAAATTCGTCCTAGACAACCGAGTTCGCCAAATTTTGCCAACAATTCTTTCCTAATCGCTTCCGGCTCGGCAAATTTAACGTATTTATAAAAAGACAGCGTAGTGCGCGGCACTCCATCTTCTAAAACCAGCTTCTTTTTCTCTTCTCGGGAAAGAAATTGCGCTTTGACCGCCGCTTTCATAGAGAACAATAATATACTTGTTTTGCCAAAACCCGCAATGCAGCCTTGTTTAGAGCCACAAAATCCATCTTCCAAACTTGACTTTTAGACCAAAATATGATATGATTCTCGCGGACTAAAAAACGGCGCTAAGGCACTTTGCTGGTAGCCTTCCCTAGGAAGGCCAGCGGTAAAGCGCCGGTGGCGCAACAAAACAGCAACTTGAAATTGAAAGGAACTCACCATGCTTGCATGGATTAGAAGGATGCGTGAACGCCTTGCGGCGTTCATTCAGCCGACAACCCCGTCGGCGACTCCCGCTCCGCCGATTGATGACTTTGGCGAACGGGTGAAAAAAGCACAAGAGCGTCCGGTGTTGTTTTGGACACTGAATATCCTTTGGACCTTGTTCATGGTTGTTACTGCTATTTGGGCCAGCAATCGCTGGGACACGGCAGTAACGATATTCGATATTCCTGCGCCACTAGGCCAAGCAGTAATCGCCGTCCAAATCTTCTGGATCGCGGCATCTATCAGGATGCTCCGCGTGAACGAAGTGGCGGCGATCGTCCTCTACGGACTACCCATGATCCGTGTTCGGCGAGGCCCGAAGTTTATCATCTTCGGTCTCTTCCAACTCGCGCGTTTCACTTCGTCCGTTATTCAGAATCAATTTCCGGCGGATCCGGAACTTATTCAGAAAACGCCGGACGAGGTGCCCCTCGAGACGATCGAAATCCCCCAGGCCGATGGTTCCGTGGTTCGGAAACTCAAGGTTCGTCCTATCCGTATCACAACTGCCAAACCAAAGGAGGCTCTTGGAGAGGACGACATCCTCAACGTCCAGATGACGGTGGAATTCACCTTCTGGACGCGCTGGATCGTGACTGATCCGTTTGAGCTCATCATCAATACCAGCGGCGACATCAGCGAAGTCGTTCGTCAGATGCGCGACGCCGGCGAGTCACTTCTCAACAATGAGGTGACCCAGATGACTCCTTCGGAACTGGTAGCCGGTTTCAAGGATCTCCGCGACAAACTACTCGCCGCCATCAAAGCAGCCGTGGAATCGTGGGGTATCGAAGTAATTGACGCCGGCTTGACGGCACCTGATCTCAACCATCAGGTCGCTGCGGCACTTCGGGACATCCCGATTGCCAAAGCCAGGGCCAAGCAGACGATCATTGCCGCACAAGCGGAAAAGGTTCGTTTGGCCGAGGAAGGCAAAGGTCGTGGTAAAGCCCGTGAAGAGGAAATCGCCGGGGAAGGCCGCGGCTACAAGCGCGCAGGGAAGTTCATCGGGGTAACTCCCGAGATTGTCCTGCAAGCCCAGGTAGCTCGCGAAACTGTCGGCGAGGCAGACCTCGTTCTGGGCACCGACGGCCTTGTTCAGGCTGTCGGGCTCGGAAAGAAACTACTTGAACGCAACAACCCGGCGCAGACAGCGCCGACGCAAGGAGACGAGCAACAATGATTACGCTGGTTATATGGTTGGCCTTGGCGATAGGGCTGGTCATACTCGTGTTGGCGCGTAACGCCAACCTCACACGCTACATCCCTCGCATGCCTGCCGGCATGCGAGGGACCGGCCAATGGGCCTACGACAATCGCGGCTGGCTGTTGTCAGTCGCGATTACAATCGTGCTGGGAGTATTCCTCTGGAATTACCTGCCCGATTATCTGCGTTACTCGCCTCTTTTCTGGGCCGTCGTGATCTTGGCGGGTGCCTACTACACGCCCGCAATCTTCGGCGCAACCTGGAACAGGAACGTATTCGCGGCAGTGGCGGCGCTGGTCGTGTTCACGGCCATTGCCGGTTCTGGCATCGGTAAGTTCACTTACCGCGGATACGACAACCTCGTCGAACGCGGGCTCGGCGAAGGCGACTGGTCGCCGAAGCTTGACGACGTCCGCATCGTCCGTGACGGCACCGTCGTCATGAAAAAAGGCAAGGTCGAAGAATTTTTTGTGGTTGGGAGCGCGAAGCTTATTAATCACAACGAATTCACTTGCCTCGGCATCGGGCCGAACGGAGTGTTTGACATCCAGTCCTTCCAGGGTGGGAGGCTCAACGTCATTACGCCGAAGTCGGGAAAAAAGGAATGGGCTACCGTTAAGGTCAAACCCGCGGAAGAATGCGGGAAAAGGACCAAGATGGAAGAACGCCCGGAAGTTCCTCTCGAAGTTGGGGGCGGCAGATATGCCGCCTCCCCCCACAAGCCACACGGTCAAACCGGTGGCTTTTTGTTTATGCGGGTATATAGAGCCCGAAAGTGTTCGCGGCGATTGAGAGGATGGCGAAGGCGGAAATCATCACGAGCATGCCGACTATGCCCCACATTATGTGTCTCTTGCCTTGGCTACGCGCAGTTTCGTTGTCTGAATTGATGAGAAACTCAAAACAGCCGTAAAGGAACACAATGAGAGCGATAGTTGTGAGGAGCGTGATAAGCGGGAAAAGTATCACGTCATTAAGGCGGTCGAGGAAACCTCTGGCGACCGCGTCGGCCTGCGCGTAAGCGATCATAATGGACTAGCGATTCGAGGTCGGAACGTTCGGGATGTTCTCAATATTCTGGTCGTCGCTGAAGCCAAGACCGTTGGCGATTAGGTTCACGATACCAAAGATGGAAACCATGAGCACGAAACCGAGTACCGCATAGAGCATAAGACTCTTACCTTGTTTGCGCTTCTCATCATCATGACCGCCAGCTATAAAGAACCAGAACATTCCCCAGATGAACATTAGGAGAGCAACTGCAAAAACCAACGGGATCAAGATGTCATTTATGAACGAGGTTATCTTGCCAAAGAAAGTATTGATTTCACCGAACTGCGCTAGAGCCACTACAGGAGTAAGGGCCATGACGCCAGCTCCTATTTTCACGCTTAATTTTTTCATATAGTACTTTTTTTATAGCTAAAACTGTTAAATAGCTTCCTATAATAGTATCGTGGAACTTCTCCCGTGGTTAGCCCGGTTTAGAAAAACTGTGAATATCGCCTAAATACCAAAAAGTGAAGCGCGAAGTATTCTTAATATCCCCCAAATGCCAGACATTATCACCAAGGCAATTACTCCTACAATAACAAACCGCTTGCCTTCTTTAATTTTTGTGGTGTCACCAGCATTAATTATCCAAGTGTCGATGATTTTCCAAACAATGACCAGGAGCGAAAGAGCAAATATAAGCGGAATCAGCAGCGAAAGTAGGCCGATGAATTGACCAATTAGTTGGGAGAAAGTATGCGGAGTTCCAAAGTACATAGTTAGAAAGATTGTATCGTGCCGCTAATTACCGCTAGTATTACCCTAGCACCAAGAATAATCACTCCACCTATTACGGCGTAAAGAAGAGCCATGTGGGCAGTGCTGACTTTTGATTCATTGCCTTGCGCGGTCACGTAAAGAAAACCGGCGTAAATGATGAAGAAGACGATAATTGGCACGGCAAAAATCATAATGACGTCGAGGATGCTTTCAAAAAAGCCGATAAGGCTTTGGTTGCCGAGGGGATTTATGAGGCCTACCACTTTGTCGCCTCCAGGCTTGGGTTGAACAATCGGCGTTTCATCATCTCCACCGACAACCGACGTGTCTTCTGCCAAAACAAGCGCGGGGGTTGGCAAAACACTAAAACTGATTACAGCGGCAGAATACAAAAACATTGCTATTGCTAAGTTTCTCATAACCTAAAACGCTAATTCTAATCTTCTCAAAGCATCGGTGACTGCACCACTGACTTTTTGCCTATTACTGACCACGTCTTCTACCATAGTCTCAAATATACCATCACTCGCCTCCTTATCCGGATCAAGCCAGCCGCGGGAAATGAGCGCTTGATTAAGAATGGTCTGTCTATAAGGATTATCGGAGCCGGCGGCAATGGTCGCTCGGTGAACCGGTGCTAGCGAAAATTGTTCGCTTATGCTAGAAACGGCCTCCGAAGAACCTAATTTCAGAATGGCTTGGTATGCGCCGGATTTATTTGGAGCGGCTTTGAGGAGCGCGAGCCCGTAGAACTTTCCATAAACCCTTTTCACGGTCGCGCCCGCTCCCTGCGGCACGCCGACCACATCGAAATTGAAGTTAGGATTTCTTTGCCTTAGGCGCAAAGCTTCACTGCCGTAGCCAAAGTAAAGCGCTAAGTCTTCACCAAGGAAAGAGGTCAGATCGTTCTCTAATTAAAACTGAACAAACGAGGTTCAATCGGCGGTAAAGAAACATTACATGCGG
>CAYZRD010000030.1:0-2194 GCA_964480015.1 uncultured Candidatus Saccharibacteria bacterium | reverse complement strand
ATCGTTCTCGCGCGAGCGGTTCCAAGGATAAAGCGGGCTGTTCGCGTTGCTAAATTCCACATAAAATTGCAGAGTGGAATTGAGCGGCTTGCGCGAGTCTGCGAACAAAGGCTCGTCAAGAGCCACAACGTATTTATTCCCAGATTCGACTATCATTTTACTTCCGGACTGGAGCAGGAGCGAGAGCAAGACTTCTTTTCCGTGCTCAACATTGCCGTATTCGCCGAAGGCGACAGTGCTTTGAAGAATGTTGCGAGTGGCATCGCGAAGCGTGAGTTGTTGAACGACGTCGGTTAAGGACTCCCAGGTTGCGGGCGGCAGAGCAATGCCGCCGGTCGCAAAGATATCCCGATTCCAATACATGACGATCGGATCAACCGCAAAAGGCAAAGCATACAAGCCGTCTTCTAGCGCAAAGATTTCAGCACCGTCTATATACGTGTCCTTGATAACGCGCTCCGGTATGGCGTCGTAAGGAATGGGCTGGAGTTTAGGCCGGAGAGTTACCAGATCCTCGTGAGTAATTAGAATCGCATCCGGCGAACGATTTTCCGCGATGGCGTTGATCAGCTCTTCTTCAAAAGTGCGCGGGTCTTTTTCTATATAATTGACCGCCTTAAAATCCTTATCGTCGTCGGCGATGTCCTGAATGGTTTTGAGGAAGACCGCGTCGTCAAGCGTACCCCAGATGGTCACAGAACTGCCGTAGGGATTGACCTTTCCGTCGCCAAACCCACGAAATGTGGCCAAAACCACAAGACTGATAACGCCGAGCAGGGCAAAACCTGCCAAGAGTCCTATTTGAAATGGTCTAACACGTTCCATACTATTGCTTAAATTGTACTACGGTACCTGATCATGGAGTTTGCAGATTGTGGGTTAACTAAATGAAAATTATTTTGAAAACAGACGAGACGCAAAGTGAGAAGCGGATACTTGGAGCTTCGCAAGACCTTGACTGATATTTCTGGAGTTTACGAACATAAATATCGACAAGGTGACAGTTCCAGTAAGGAAAGCAAGGAAAACGGCGCGAGCTTTTTATGTGCATAAGGTGTGAGAAAGTCCTGTGGACTTTCGCAAGAGGTTGCCAGCCGCGCCAGCGGCGACAACCTGAACAGCTTCTGTAAGAAGCGGCGTTTTGCCGAAGCGCAACGACGCAGATCGCTGTTTTCAGGATAATTTTATGGTTTTCGGAACGCCAATCCGTAGTGATGATCGCCGGCATCAAAGGAGCGTTCAAACACCAATCCATGCGTCTCAACGAGGGCCTTCGCGTCGTCTTCATACAAAACGTCATTCGGATGAGGACCTAGTCCGCCCCAGGACTCGGACCAATCAATAACAAAAAGTTTCCCGCCGGAGCGCAGGGTTCTTTTAACTTCTTCCACACCAGTATCTTTGTCCTCCATTTGGAACAAGGTGTTGACCAAAATGGCGGCGTCGAGAGCCCCGTCCTTTATTTTTGTGCCGCCGATGCTTTCAATATCGCACCAGAGCGCCTCGACATTGCCGAGCCGCTCTTGCCTCACTGTGTCGGCTATGGCTTCGACCAGATTCTTTTGGATCTCACAGGCGTAGACTCGGCCCTCAGGGCCGACCGCCCGCGAGAGTACGCGAGCGAAGCTGCCTTTACCCGCGCCAAAATCGCCGACCGCATCACCCGAACGCAGATGAAAATGCGTCACTACCACCTCCGGCACCACGAAACGACCCTCGGATATAGCCATGGAGCTATTATATATCTTTGATCGCTGTTATTTTTAACAAAATGTAAAAGGTGTGAAGAACGCTACTCCTCATTTCCTCTAGGAACATTAGGGACAGTGAGAGTTCGCTCGTTTTGCTCGATGTTCACGCCGGCTCGCGGAGTAACGCCGGTATCGCCAATTTCCTTGATGAAACCTCCAAGCCAACCTAAAGAAGCGATGATTAAGTAAACAACTATGGCAACTACGAACCAGGAAATGGACTTTAGTAATAACTCACGGCCATGTTGAGCACGGCCCTCGTCGCCGCCTAGGCCAATGATGAAGTACTCGATACTGCCGTAAATAAAGTACACAAGACCGATAACAAAGAGGAGCGGGGCGAGATATTTGTGGAGAAAAATGTAAATGAGACTGAAGAAGTCGGACATACAGTTAAGTATAAAGTTGGAAGTTGAAAGTTGAAAGCTCGGAACGTGAACGGC
>CAYZRD010000029.1:0-6923 GCA_964480015.1 uncultured Candidatus Saccharibacteria bacterium | reverse complement strand
GATTGATGACGACGCTTTTTTGCGCGATATGTATGCCGCCAAATTCATCGAATCGGGACACAAGGTTGATGCGGCAGAGAACGGTGAGGAGGCGCTTAGGAAATTGAGCGACGGCGATTTTGATGTGGTTTTGCTCGATATGGTGATGCCGGGCATGACCGGACTCCAGTTCCTCGAGAAAGCGGCCAAAAGCAAAAACAGCTCCAAGACCAGATTTGTCGTGCTTTCAAACCAAGGGGAAGAGAAAGACAAAGAAGCCGCGCGCAAAGCCGGAGCGGTCGGCTACATAATTAAAGCGGAATCAATACCAAGCGATGTCGTAAAGAAAGTGGAGGCAATGGGATGAATAAGCGCCCGTATTTTATTTTGTGCATCCCTGCGAAACAGAATTATAGCCGCGGACTTCCTTCGTCTGAAGTTTAATAAATCTCGGCATATTAACAGTGGGATTAAATTTTTATAGCTTTACATCTGTTATACTTAGTCGCATATAGAAAATTTGGGCGAATCGGGCTGGTTGCGAGATTTGCTCCGCTCATTAAGCAAAACTAAGGCATGGCCAACGTTGACTACAAAAGAGAGCTGAAAGATCTGGTGGATATCGTAGTATCGGAAAACGGTTCCGACATTCATCTATCGGTCGGTTCGCATCCGATGGTGAGAGTTTCCGGTTCTCTCATCCCCCTCGTCAAAAAGCCAGTACTCTCCGATAATGATGTAAGAGAATTTTGCGAATCACTTCTGTCTCGCGAGCAGTACGAGCGTTTCCAGGAAAAGCGGGAAATGGATTTTTCTTACTCTTACGCCGACGGCATACGCTTCCGCGGCAACGCTTACTTCCAGAAAGGTTCCATGGCGGTCGCTTTGCGCCACATACCAAACCAGATACGCACTCTCGCGGAACTGAATTTGCCACCGATACTTGAGTCTTTTGCCGAACGGCCGCAGGGCTTCTTCCTTTGCGTTGGTCCGGTCGGACAGGGAAAATCGACTACCTTGGCTGCTCTAATACAGATAATCAACACTTCCAAAGCCGACCACATTGTTACCATTGAGGACCCGATTGAATATGTCTTTACTCCCGATAAAGCGCTTATTGACCAGCGTGAAGTGCATACGGACACCAAGGACTTTGCGCAAGCGCTTCACGCCGCCTTTCGCCAGGATGTTGATGTCATAATGGTCGGCGAAATGCGCAACGCCGAGACTATCGGCACGGCCGTGACTGCCGCCGAGACCGGACACTTGGTGCTTTCCACTCTCCACACCAACAATGCCGCGCAGACTATCGATCGCATCATTGACAGCTTTCCGGCCGGTCAGCAAGACCAGATCAGGGTTCAGTTGGCCGGCAGTCTGGCGGGCATATTTTCACAGCGTCTCATTCCGCGGATAGCGGGCGGTATGGTACCGGCTTACGAGCTTCTCATCAACAACAGCGCCGTCGCCAATCTCATCAGAGAGCAGCGAACCCATGAGATACAAACGGTGATAGAAACCGGACTGGAACAGGGTATGATAGACATGAACAGGTCTTTGGTTGATCTTGTCAAAAAAGGGGAGATAACGGTCGAGAACGCCTTCACTTACTCGGTCAACCCGAAAGGCCTGGAAAGGCTTATGTAAATGAGCACCTGAATTTTATGAGCAAAGCGAAATAAAATGCAGACGTGCGAATTTACCCGCCTAAATTTTCGCAGGTCTCAATATCGACAGAGGAGCAAATTTTTTTGTGGGCAACTGCTATACTGATGACAATGTGTAGAAAATTTGGGCGGGTGCAAGATATTTCTAACTCGCTTCGCTCCTAATAAAATCTAGCATGTTATTTTCCTACAAAGCCATTGACCAAACCAATGTTTCGCGCGAAGGCACGGTGGAAGCTTCGAATGTTGATGCCGCTATTGCTACTGTACAGAAGCGCGGCTATACGGTGATTTCCATTGATCCGATAGAGGAAAAAAGCTCCATATTCAAGCTTGAAATCACTTGGTTTCAGAACATTTCTAACAAAGAGGTGGTAATACTTTCAAGGCAGTTGGCCACGCTCTTTGACGCGCAGGTTTCGGCGCTGCGTATTTTCCGTCTCCTTGGCGCCGAGGCCGACAATCCGCAAATGCGCAATGTCTTAAACGACATCGCCGACGATTTGCAAGCCGGCAGTTCCATCTCACGCGCCCTGTCTGCGCACCCCAAAGTGTTCTCTTCCTTTTACATCAACATGGTACGTTCCGGCGAAGAATCCGGTTCTCTCGAGAAGTCATTTAATTATTTGGCGGACTATCTGGATCGAACTTACCAAGTGGTAACCAAAGCACGGAACGCCCTCGTATATCCCGCTTTCGTTATTGGCGTCTTTATATTGGTGATGGGACTCATGCTCACCTTGGTAATACCGCGAATCAGCCAGATACTTCTCGATTCCGGACAAGAACTGCCCATTTACACCAAAATCGTAATCGCCATATCGTCCCTGGTTACCGATCATTTGGGATTCATTCTGATAGTCTTTTCTCTTGCCGGCGTCGGCCTTTGGCGCTTTGTCAAAACTCCCGTCGGCAGGCGAGCCTTTGATGAATTTAAGATCACCATGCCTTACATCGGAGACCTCTACCGCAAACTTTACTTGACCAGAATTTGCGACAACCTTTCAACCATGCTCGCAAGCGGCATCTCGATGGTGCAGGCCATCGAAGTCACCGCGGAGGTCGTTGACAATGCCGTTTATAAAGAGATTTTGGAGAACACTTTGCTTGAAGTGAAAGGCGGGCGCTCGTTCGCCGACGCGGTCGCCGAATATCCAGAAATCCCCGGGGTTCTTTCGCAAATGGCAAAAGTGGGCGAGGAAACGGGAAATCTGGCCGAAATCCTCTCGACTTTGGCGAAATTCTACGCCCGCGAAGTCAACAACGCGGTTGATACGCTGATAGGACTTATCGAGCCGCTGATGATAGTCATGCTCGGTCTCGGAGTCGGAACGCTTTTGGCTTCAGTGTTGTTGCCCATTTACAATCTCACCAGTTCTATTTAAGCGTTGTCCACAAGCGTATTAATGGCGTTAAAGCGGAGGAAGTACAATATATTGTATCCACTGCTTACAACGTGGAGTCCGGTCTCGAGACCTTCAGCTGGCGTTTTGATATCGGAAATTCATTTAATAGATAAACAGCACTATGATAAAACAAACACTTAAACGAGGCTTCACCTTGATAGAACTCCTCGTTGTAATAGCCATAATCGGCATTCTCGCCTCCGTGGTGTTGGCTTCCCTCAACAGCGCTAGAGACAAAGGAACCGATGCCGCCAATAAGTCGAACCTCAATAACATCAGGGCGCAGGCGGAGATCGTCTACGACGATGATGGCAACTACGATGGCGTGTGCGCGGACAGCAAAGTGTCAGAAGCCATAACGGCTGCCGGCGCTACCTGCAACGACTCCACTTCAGCCTGGGCAGCCTCGGTGCAGTTGAAATCCACCGCTTCGACCACGTACTACTGCGTGGACTCGACCGGAACGGCGCAAGAGAGCGGCACCGCTCTTGGCACCAACACCGTTTGTCCATAAGAGCTAGCCGTGGATAAGGTTAATGCAAAAAACACCCGTGCGGGTGTTTTTTGCTGTGACTCATGCGATACAATTGGGATTATCTATGCCGGTCGGTTTTTACGCACTGGTGGTATTCGCTTTCGGTGTCGTTTTCGGTAGTTTTTTGAACGTGCTCATCTATCGTTTGCATACCGGAAAATCCATCAACAATCGTTCCCATTGCCTTTCGTGCGGACATAATTTGTCCTGGTACGAGCTGTTTCCATTGTTATCATTCTTGTTTTTGAGAGGAAGATGTTTGCATTGCGGCTCCTCCATCCCTTACCGTTACGTATTGGTTGAATTTTTGACCGGTTTGGCTTTTTTGCTTGCACTTTATACTTCAAGCGGCGTGGTGATTGCTGTGTTAATGTGTGTCTTGCTATCCGCGCTTATCGTCGGCGCTGTGTATGACCTCTATCACCTTATCATTCCGGACGAAGTGGTTATCGCGGCTACGCTTTTGGCAATCGTATACATTGTTTACACGGCCTATGAGACGTCCGCGCCTTTTCCGACTTTTATTTATGATCCGGTTTTGGGCGGGATCATAGCTTTTGGCGTGTTCGCTTCGCTCTTCCTTTTCTCCGGTGGAAAATGGATGGGATTTGCCGACGCCAAGCTTGCCTTTCCTCTTGGTTTGTTCGTCGGCATAGATGGCGCGTTTTCTCTCTTGGTTCTGGCTTTTTGGATAGGTGCGGCCGTAAGTCTTCTGGTAATTCTTTTCCAGTATCTTCGTCACCGCTTGCTCGCACTCGGCGATTTTAACAACCGTCGTCATACCCCCGACACCTTTCCTCCCGCGACTTCAGTTTCGCTTCTGGAATATTACGCGATAGTTCGACCGGCACTGTACTTCAGTCGCGCGTTGTTTTTTATCATAAGCAAAACGACGGGAGGAAAGTTGCGGGGTCGTGTTACTATGAAGAGCGAGATACCGTTCGCGCCGTTTCTTGTAGCCGCTTTCGTGTTAGTTTTTTTCGCCGGCCTGAACGTCATCGACCTGATTATCTATGTGTCCGAACACGCGCTTTTCAATAATTAAGCAAAAAGTTCCGCCCGGTGCCGGCTTTTCAATTTTGGAAATGTTGGTGACGGCGGCCATAATTGGCATTATCACTGCCGTTGTAGCGATAAAATACGGTTCTTTTAACAATTTGGTGCTATTGAAAAACGAAGCTTTTGAGATCGCGCTTGATATTCGTGAAGTGCAAGGTTTTGCCGTCAGTGTGCGCGGCGAAGAGGCCAAATTCAGGGAGGATTACGGTCTTTATTTTGACCTCAAAAATCCACAGCGATATTTGACGTTTCTGGACAACGGCGATCGTTGGGAGGGCGGCGTCAACAAGGCCTATTACGACACTGGTGAAGAAATCGGATTGCCAAAATATATCGACTCGCGTTTTTCCATCAAGCGCATTTGTGTAAATATTGTAAATGCCAATGACCCGTGTCCCAAACAGGTTGACGATCTGTCAATTAGTTTTAAACGCCCCGATTTCGATGCCAGGTTCGCTTCGGCTGACTGCCGGCAAAAGGGTTACGGGCAGATAGACAATGCCCGCATAGAATTAACGGGAATAGGCATAGGCACCGACACCGTAAATACCGTCGTCATCAGCCCCACGGGACAGATAAGCGTAGAGTAAATTATGAATTTAGTTAATTTCGGTTTTTCAATAACAAGCGGGTATCGGGCTACGGCTTCGCGGCGCTTTTGTGACCGCGATAAGACTTGGGACAACCGGCGCCGTCGAAATACGGCCAGAGGTTTTAGCCTGATAGAACTTCTGGTTTCGATATCCATCTTTATCATAGTGTTGATCATGGCGGTCGGCAGCTTGCTGGTCGTTATTGGCGCCAACGCCCGGGCACAAAATATGGAACAGGTAATGACCAATCTGAGCTTCGCTCTAGATAGCGTCGCACGCGAAGTGCGCACCGGACGCGGTTTTTACTGTTCCGGTACTGACCCAGGCGGCAATCTGTCGCCTGAATTGACGCGAAACTGCACCAACGGCAAGTATTTATCCGTAGTCGAAGGCGGGGAAAGCTTGACGGCCGGCAAATCGAATCCCCGCGTGTCGTTTCGCTATAATGCCACCAACAAATCTATAGATAGGAGAGTTGGCAATGGCAATTGGTTTCAGATTACCGCGCCGAACGTAGTCATTACGGATATGTATTTCTATGTTGCCGATACAGCGACTGCCGCAGGCGGCGACAGCAAGCAAGCCAACGTCACGCTGTATGTTGCCGGTCATTCCGGGGATCTGCCCACCAGCGAATCGTCGTTCGCCGTACAGACCACCGTTACTAGGCGCATTCCGGATATTTTTTAGGCTGTGATTATGAATGAAACTCTTCGCTCATTGCTTGCCATAAAACGAAGTGCCGCCGTTCTTTTGGACGTTCTTTTTGCGCAGTCGCAAAGGCGCTTTTCATACTCTCAATCGCGAATCCGCAATCGCCGGGCGGGTTATTCTCTGGTCGAGGTGCTGGTGGCCGTCACCGTCTTGCTCGTAGCGCTGGTCGGGCCGCTCACCATCGCCGCCAAAGGCTTGCAGAATGCCAATTTCGCCAGGCAGCAAAACACCGCTTTCTTTTTGGCACAGGAAGCCCTGGAAGGCGTTCAGAAGTACCGCGAAGACGGAGCGGTCGAAGCGTTTTTAAGCGGCGGTATGCCGGAAGGCCAGGGAGTCTGGAACAAAATGTCGGCTCTCGCCAATTTAAATTGCACCGCCCAAAATCCGTGCGGCATTGACGTAAACAATGATTTTTCGATTTTCAGATGCGGCAGCAATGGTCGCACCTGCGACATTTACCGCCACGAGACCGGCCGTACGCGCTACAATCACACCGTGGCTGGCGGAGAGAAAACCTCCTACCGGCGCGAGCTCATATTGGACATCAATCCTACCCGCGCCATGGTTCGAGCTATTGTGACCTGGGGCGATTCGTCGAGTAAGACCGTGGAGTTATCCACCTATATTTACAATATCTATGAAAAGTAATGGGCGAATATTCGGTTTCAAATTTTTGACCGCCATCTTGCGGGAAATCGCGGCCCGACTTTTTGCGGCCATGCGGAATATCACGCCGTTAACCGATAGTCACCAGTTGAAAACCAATTCCGGTTTCGCCTCCGCACTCATTCTCCGGTTGCTCGCGCCGCGCCGCCTTATTGGTTATTTCTCAAAAAATATAACCGTTTTTAAACATTTGTTGCTTTGTAACCACGGACACGCGCGACTACGGGAGAACAAATGTCGTGGTTTTGCATTACTCATTACTTTGGTGGTCGTCAGCATCGTTCTCGCCGTGGGTTTGTCATTA
>CAYZRD010000028.1:0-6966 GCA_964480015.1 uncultured Candidatus Saccharibacteria bacterium | reverse complement strand
ATCGCGAAGATACCCCGACCGGTATTTACAAAAACACGGCCAGCATGGTCGCCTACAAAGAGGCCAACGCCAAAGGTGATAAGAGCAAACAACTGAAGATCAAGGACGCCGTCTTTAGATTGAACATCAAGGGCGTTGATCTGGCTATCCGCAACGTCGGCATACTTTCGACTTATCCTCTGGGCGACGGCCTATATGGAGCGTTGGTCGCCTGGGAGACAAGCAGGCCGACCGACGGTCAAGTTTTCTTCGGTCCAAAAGATGGTGCTTCAAACTTCGATCCCGCCGCTCTCAATTTGGGTTACGAGCGAGCCAGCTTCCGTATGCCATTTCTCACTACTCGGCATTTCATTTTCATTAACAACCTCAAGGGCGGTACTGAATACAGCTATCATATTCGCTCGGTGGGAGACGGCAAAGTCTCGATCGGCGGCGATTACACTTTTGCGACTCCCGGGTATGTAGCGTCCACTTTGTCTCCGAGCGTGGCCGGAGCCAGCACACAAAATACCGCGCCCGCGCCAAAGGCGACTTACACGCCGCCGCCGGTTCCCAAGCCGCAACTAGCACCTGAACCTGAACCTGAATCAGCGCCTGAACCTGAACCGGCACCAAATAACAACAGCGGCACAGCGGTTGGCGGGTTTGTAAAAAAAGTCTTCGGGTGGTTCAGATAGCAACACGGATTTAAACGACGTCAAGCGTTGTCAATGACAGGATAGGGGAGTACACTGCGACTTATTGAACAACCACATTCTGCATTTTTTGCCAAGAGCTGAATGTTGATAAGTAAAAAACAATCTTAAAAGCATTGTTAATACACCACTATGAAAACCGAACTGCATAAGTATCTCATTCCTTTCCTGCTTGGGGTTGTGGCGGCGGCCATTATCATGACCGTTGTCGGCGCGCTTCCACAACGAGCCTCCGCGCAGGCTGAGGGTGAGGGAGCAAGCGAAGACGGATCGTCTGTGTCAACCACCACCGTTCTCTTGATAATGGACAAGGCTATCAGCGGCGACGGCAATGGTTTTGTTGAATCTGATTTTTACTTCACTATCAGTGGCAATGGAGTCAACGAGACAGTGGGCGATGGCGGCTCTGTGGCTTTGGGTGTCGGCACTTACACAATTGAGGAAATAGTACCAAACGGATTTGTCAAAACGGATTGGCGCATTGGTTGGTACGGAGAATGCGAAGCCGGCAGCGATTGGAGCACGACCATAACCATTGATGAAGGCAATGTTGATCATGGCACATTGGATTGCCAGGCCGATAACCAATATCGTCCGAAAAGCGATAGTGGTGACAACGGTGGCGGTAACGGCGGTGATGACGACGTGGAGGGTTGCACCGATCCATTGGCTGAAAATTACAATCCCGACGCTACCGTGGAAGATGGTTCCTGTACTTATGACAACGGTGGCGGTAACGGCGGCGGCAACGGTACAAGCACCGATCAGTATCGTATTCAAGGTTATGTGTGGCACGATGCCGATAAAAACGGCGAGATTGCTACCGACACCGAAAGTTACTTGGGCGGTTGGACAGTGACTGCCACGAACGGCACTACCACGATGTCCACAACGACAGATGAAAACGGCTACTATTATTTTGACGTTGAGGCCGGCACCTGGACCATTTCTGAAATTCTTATGACCAGTTGGACGCAATCCTTCCCGGCTGATAATCAACACGTCGTAACCGTGCCGGAAGAAAGCGAGGAAGTAGTGCTTGGATTTCCGCTAAATCTGTTTTTTTACGTGGCGCACGCCGCGGTGGTTGAAACCTTCGGCGATTACAACTTTGGTAACTACTTTACCGGCGACAGTGGCGGAGGAAACGGCGGCAACAATGACGATGGCGGCGGTTCTACTTCCGGTAACGGTGGGGGCTCAATTGCCGGCGGTTGTTACGATTGTGCGGGCGGAAGCGGCGGCACCCCACAAGTTCTTGGCGAACAGGTAGCGGCAATCCCGGCTCTCGCACCTTTTGCCGGTCACGGCGGCGCATCATTGCATCTTCCGAGTTTTCTCGCGTTCGCTTGGCCTCTGCTCGCTTGGCTCGGCTTTTAATTCACCATCTTTGTCCTTTGTCAAGGCCCTATTCTTGTCGAGGTTCTGTCGAGGTTCGACCTCGACAAACAACTATGAAAACTAAAAACTGTCGAGGTCGAACCTCGACAAACTATGAACACACCGTTTAAAAATTTCAAAGAAAAGACGGCCACGGCATTCGTGGTCGGTCTTTTGTTTGGCGGAGCCGCAGTGTATTCGCTAATAAGTTATGCGGGTTTTAATATTTCCAACGCGTTTTCATTTGGTGAGCCTGAAAACTCGCCTATGCGTCTGTCGCGCTCTTTGCCGGTATACATAAGCGTGCCGGCGGTCGGCATCAGCGCTTCATTTGAAAGTCCGGTCGGGCTCGATAGTTTTGGTCGCATGGAAGTGCCAGAGGGTTACGATACGGTCGCTTGGTACGAGTTTGGTCCGACTCCGGGCGAGTTGGGACCGGCCTCCGTGCTAGGGCACGTAGATTCAGAGACCGGGCCAAAAGTTTTTCATCCGCTTAAAGATATCAGAGAAGGTGACCACATAGAAATCACGCGCGAGGACGGCAAGATCACGGTATTCAAAACGTACAAGGTTAAGTATTATCGCCAGACCAAATTCCCGATGCGGGAGGTCTTTGGCGATACCGACGGAGCCGAGCTCCGTCTCATTACTTGCAGTGGCATTTTTGACCACGCCACCTACCGCTACAGCCATAATTTGATTGTCTACGCGAAGCTAATCGAGGTTAAATAATCACCTATGACCCAAGTTTAGGTTGTCAAGGTTTGTAGGTTGTCGAGGTTCGACCTCGACAAGTTGTCAAGGTCGAACCTTGACAAAAGCACTAAACTTCAACCAACTCGTGACCTGTTCATAAAAGTCTTGGCTGTGTTCAAAATATTTTGGAAATCCCTCAGTAGAAAGAATTGTGTTTTCTTCGCGCTTCACACCGAGATAATCCGGGTAACTAGAATACCAATACGTCTGAAGAAAATTTCTAATTTCCGCTTCGTTTTTAACACCCTGAACCCGCCAGTCGGGCTCAATCAACTTAACGGGATTCAAGTGGATATAGGAAAACAAATATTTTAGGTAGTTATCTTCACTGGCGTGCTCGGCTTTGAATTTACCCTGAAAAAGCCCACCCGTTCGCTCGTATCTCTTGTTGAAGTACATGGTATAGGCGGTGGCTAGTTTTTGCATAAATTTACTTGTACCTCCTTCCGTTCTCTCTCTGACCAATATATGAAAATGATTTGGCATTAAACAAAAAGCGCCGATCTCCACTAACGGCTCGCCTTTTTCCGTCCGGTACAGACTGTCCGTCTCGCGTCTTTGAAGTTCGAGATGTACGGGATTGGTTCCGTTACACGCGAATAAATTTGTCATAAATCGGTCGTAGTCTGCCTCGTCCAAAAACAACTCTCGTCGTTCAGTACCACGATTATACAAATGATAAAATTCTCCGACTGAAAGTGTATGTCTTCGCGCCATACAATAAACATTAGCAGTTTTGTCGAGGTTCGACCTTGACAAATGTGCAAAACGCAAATTCGCGGGTGGTATCATTGAAGCACCACCATGCGGAAAGATTTTTGGCGCCGGTTTTTTATACCCGGCAAAGAGAACGACTACAGACCGAATTCCCTTGAACGTGGGGCGGTTCTCGGAATGAGCTTTCTCATTCTCATCTCTTTTGCGGTCGCCAATCTCCACTCCTTTTTATGGATAAATTCCGAGACGCTCGTGTCGAGCATTTTGCCGTCAGTTATTGTTAATTACACTAATAGCGAAAGGAAAGACGCAAAGCTTCCGCCGCTTATTGAAAGCGAGACACTTGCACGCGCGGCGCAAATGAAAGCCGAAGATATGGTTAAGGGCGGTTACTTCGCCCACAATAGTCCGGACGGACGCACGCCTTGGTACTGGTTCGAGCAAGTTTCGTACAATTATGTCAATGCCGGAGAAAATTTGGCAGTTCACTTCACCGATTCAAGCGATGTTGTCGAAGCTTGGATGAACAGTCCGGCCCACAGAGCCAATATTTTAAACGGCGACTTCAGAGAAATAGGCGTCGGCGCCGCCAAGGGCATTTACGAGGGCTTTGACACCGTATTTGTGGTTCAACTTTTTGGCACGGAGGCCGAGGCCAGCTTCGCCTTCCAAGATGTACCGGTCTTAACAACAGCAAGTGGGAATGAAATTGAAACGATTCTGAAAAATGAAAAAATCGAACCGCCAGCAACGAGCGTGGCTGGCGCCAGCGAAGAGAGAATTGAACTCGACGATTCTGCACCGATCACAGACCTGTCCTCTTGGCCGATTGCTCAGTCGCTCGAAACTGTCGATGTGACAGAGGAGGGAACAGTGTTTTATTCAAGCTACATATCAACTTCAACCGGCGGCGTGCCGGCCGACGCCAAATATTCTTTGAATGAAAATTACGACAGCACCGTGCCGATTCTCTCCTACGCCACCAGACCGCATTTGATATTGCAAGTTATTTATGGAGTAGTCGCGCTCTTTGTGTTCACCTCGCTTATACTCTCGATTTTTATAGAAATCAACCGACAACACCCGATACAGCTGGCTTACGGGGTTGGGTTGTTCTCCATTATGCTCCTGCTATTCTATATACATCTTAAAGTAACTAGCGGCGCTCTTATAATCTGAATCTCCCGGCTCCATAGCAAGTTTTAACGCAATATTTCAGTATGATATTACATAATGTCATACTAAACTTTTGGGCCGGTGTGTCTGTTTGGGAGTGTATTGCTATAATTTGGCCATGAAAGAGACGGTTGCTAAAAACCTTACCGGGTCGAGCATCAGGCGGGACGCGAAGCAAAAGCTCACGCTTTTTGTTTCGCGCCCCGCCGCCGGCTTTCCGGCCCCAGGCGACGACCTTGTTGAACGTTCACTCGACATCAACGACTTGGTGGTCAAAAACCCAACTTCAACTTTTTTCGTGCGTGTTGAAGGCAACTCCATGGAAGGCGCGGGAATTTTCTCCGGTGACGTGCTCATTGTCGACAGATCAGTCGAGCCGAAAGACGGAAAAATCGTCGTGGCCGCGGTTTATGGCGAGTTGGTGGTGAAGCGGCTTAAAAAACTGTCAAGGTTCGACCTTGACAACTTGTCAAGGTCGAACCTCGACAAAAAGAACCTCGACAAAAAACTCGACAAAGGCGAGGGACAGTTTATGCTTTGTTCTGAGCATGATGACTACGAACCTATAACTTTAAACAACGACGACGATTGCTATATTTGGGGAGTGGTGGTGGGGAGTGTTAGAAAGTTTGAACAATAATTTTTAATATAAAAACTAAGAGCCGCAACAGCGGCTCTGAACTAAGTAAATTCTGGACAGCCCTACCGCAGAAAGGTCTTTTGACCTTTGTGCCGTGGCATCTAGAACGACACCGTTTAACTGCTCCTGGCTTCAGTGGAAGATGGAGATAACCGCCCCCTTTATCACTTGGATCCGGACAACCGGCCGTACCGTGTTATCCCTCTCACCCCTATTTCTCCCCATAGCCTTCGATGCTCGGATCGTCACCACCCGTTCGCAACGAGAGCAACGAGATGTTGGATTATGGATAGAGGCTTTCGGACTGTCCAACATTATCTTCGTAGAAGTATTAGTGATTGTCACCTTGACACAAATTATAATCACTGTCCCTGCGCATAGTGTGGCTTGGTATTATTGTTCTTATGAAACTAATAGGCCTATTAGACTGCAATAATTTTTTTGTCTCTTGCGAACGCTTATTTCGGCCGGATTTGCGGAAGTATCCGACGGTGGTGCTTTCATCGAACGACGGTGTCGTGGTAGCGCGTAGCCAAGAGGTAAAGGACCTCGGTGTGCCTATGGGGGCGCCGTATTTTAAGGTTAAGGAAATTGTTGAGGAGGGCAAGATAAAAGTTTTTTCTTCCAACTTTCAGCTTTATCGAGACATCTCGAAACGTGTGATGGACACTTTGAAAGAGGAAATTGGGAACGTCGAGCAGTATTCGGTTGACGAGGCATTCTTTGAAATCGATGAGAGGGATGTCAGTGCCGCGCGAGCTTCGCTCGCGCGGCTGAAACAGGTGATTGAGAAACAAATCGGCGTGCCGGTTTCTCTTGGTGCCGGTAAAACCATGACTATAGCGAAGTACGCGAGCGAGCGTGAAAAGAAGGGAAGCGGAGTGTGCGTGCTAGTAGGCAAGACTTGGAAAAAATTAACTGCAGAAATACCGGTTGGAGAGATTTGGGGTATTGGCGGGCAGACCAGCAACAATATGAGGCGGCATGGAATTATGACCGTGGAGAATTTTCTTGCGGCCGACCACTCCAGAGTAGAGAAACTTTTTGGCGTCCACGGCTTGCGCCTCTATTCTGAGCTGTCCGAAATTCCTGCCCGCGACATTCGCGAATACCACGACCTTCAAAAAAGCATCATGAATACCAGCTCATTTGCCAAAACCACAACCTCGCTTTCGGTAGTTGAGGACGCGGTTTCTTATCATGTCGGCGAGGCGGCAAAAGAACTGAGGGAAATCGGCGGCAAGGCCAAAAGTGTCAGAGTTCTCGTGCGCACCAGCCGGCATAGCGACTACTTCCTTCATGGCAGTTCGGACGAAGTGATTTTGCCGGAAGCGACGAACGACACGCGCGTGATTTTGCACGAAGCCTTGGCGCTCACTAAAAAACTTTTCCAGCAAGGCGTTCCCTATAAAAAAGCCGGCGTGATTCTTGGACGCATAGAGCCTGCGGATAACTTGCAACAAAATCTTTTTTATTCCGAGGAAGAACGAGAAAATCAAGACGTCCTCATGTCTGTTATTGACGCTATAAATTCAAGAATCGGTAGATGTACTACCTCATCGAGGAGTTCGAGATTCCCGTGGCCGAGAACCTGCCGCCCCA
>CAYZRD010000027.1:6901-7297 GCA_964480015.1 uncultured Candidatus Saccharibacteria bacterium | reverse complement strand
AAGCCCGCCCCGCCTTTTTGCCACCCATTCCAAATTCAAATCCCCCCCGCGAAAAAAATAAGGATGGAGAAGTGGCAAAAGGCGAGGGCGGAACGCCGAGGGTGAGAAAGCGAACACATGGAGCTTTCGCAAGACTCATTGAGAATTTTTGTGAGCATAGCGAAACAAAAAGTCCAATGAGTGGACAGTTCCTGTAGGGAAATCCCGAGGCGTTGGACGGAATGAGTATGTCGAGCAACCACACAATCCGAGCGTACGAAAAAGTTGCAAGCCACCACGCACGCGGAGCGTGCGAAGTCAGTCGCTTCACGACTGGAAGTAAGTTCGGATTTCATCATATAGACGGAGCCAAATTGGATGATACGAGTTCACCGCCTCGGGGCTTCGCCCCTCGGC
>CAYZRD010000027.1:4503-6856 GCA_964480015.1 uncultured Candidatus Saccharibacteria bacterium | reverse complement strand
TGGAAGTAAGTTCGGATTTCATCATATAGACGGAGCCAAATTGGATGATACGAGACGAATTCTGCACGCGGAGCTTGTAAATGATTCTGATACAATATTCCAGTATGTATCTACTTCCGACACTTAATTTAACTTTAGCGGTTTGCGGCTTGGCTTTGGCCGCTATGACAGTTGCGCTTTATGTTGATTACTTTCTGCTGCAGGGAAGGAACTTAAAGGAGTTAATAAAAGAATACGCCTGGCCGCTTGTGATGGGCGTCAGCATCGGTTCGGTCGCGCTTTCGCTCTTGTATTCAGAATATTTTGGTTTCATACCGTGCTCGCTTTGTTGGCTACAGCGCATCGCTATCTATTCGCAAGCGCTTATGTCGGTAATGGCGTTTAAATTGCGCGATCATGTCTATTTTCCTCTTTATGGGATTGGCCTGTCGGTCTTCGGCCTAGCCGTTGCGATTTATCAATACATTGAGCAAATGATTCCAAAGGAAGCGGTGGGGAATGGAGTGTTGCCCTGTCTACTTGATGGCAGCGGCGCCGACTGCGCTGATAAAGTAATAGACGAATTCGGCTTTGTTACATTTCCGTTCCTAACTGCCGTCACTTTTGCGTTTTTAATCGTGGTTTATCTTTATATGCGCCGAACCTATCGGAATGGCGTCTGATATAATTTAGAACCTATCTCAAAGTAGAATGTCTAGAAATAACACCCAAAATCTGAGCGAAAAATGTGCGGCGCGAGGAGCCATAGCTTCTCTGGCGACGAGCGACAAGCATTTTGCAGCCAGATTTTGGGTGTTAGGTTGAGGCAAGCCAGCCATTTTGCACAAGGGTACTTCTTGAGTACCCTTGTGCAAAATGGCTTTGCTTTGCGATTATATTTGAGATAGGTTCTAAACTATGCAAAACGAAGAAAATAAAAAAAGCGAATTTGATTTTGAATTACCGGTTCTGGAAAATCTTTCCAAAGGGAAGCCCCGCATCCACAACGCCGGTGACTCTGTTTGTTTAAGTTGCGAGGGTTAGTTTTGGTAGCATCTCTTGAATTCTAACCTGAATTGCAACACAGCTTCTCAAACACTGCCGCCGCGGCCAGCTACAAGGAGGTCAAGAAAATTCTTCTCTTGGCGCCAGCGACAAACGCGGGAAGGCTTCTCATCCAAAAAGAGATAGCCAAGTTCCGCGGGGAGGTTTACGCTGTGGTGGGAGAAAAAGACAACGTCGTCGGGGCAGATTCCGCCGAATTTTTCTGCAACCTGGCGCTCAACGCCAAGTTGCGTCGGCACGTTGTCATACCGAACTGCGACCACCAATTTCGGGGCACTGTGAACGGTCAAATTTTCGGCAAGGCCCCGTTCTGGGCCTTCGCCGGCGACAAGACCTTTCCGTCTCTTGAAGTCGGTCCGATTCTGTACTAGACGGCGACACCGCCAATATCGCTAGCTAACCACCCGACTCGTTCGGGCGGTTTTTCTGTCGCATCCTTAGGCAGACTCTTGTAGAATGTGCCCATGCCAGAGCTTCCGGAAGTAGAAACCGTGCGCTTTCAACTCCTAGGGTCCATTAAGGGAAAGACCATAAGAAAGGTAGAAGTTTTTCATGAGAAAACTGTAGCCAAGAATCGTGATTTTAAAACCATTCTTACAGGGAAGACCATAGATGACATTAGGCGGATTGGAAAACTGTTGATTTTTAGTTTCAAAAATTTTCCCGACCTTTTTATGCTTGGGCACCTAAAGATGACCGGACAGTTTTTTTATCTGGAAAAAGGACAGGTAAAACAAGGTGGTGGTCATAGTATGAGCGCGAGTGATTTTGCTAAGTTTCCGGGTAGGCACACACGCGTCGGCATCACTTTCGTCGGCGGGCACAAGCTTTATTTCAACGACATGAGGCTTTTTGGTTACTTGAGGCTTGTAAACGGGAAAGAGTTGATCGAAATAGAAAAGCAATTTGGGCCGGAACCGCTTGCTTTAGACTTTGACGACAAACTATTTTACAAAGCTGTTAGGAAAAGCAGCCGCTCTATAAAAGCGATTTTACTTGACCAAAAGATAATCGCCGGCGTGGGAAATATTTACGCCGATGAGGCGCTGTTTGAAGCGGGGATAAGGCCGACAAGAAAAGGCAAAAACATATCACGGAAAGAGGCGGCGGCGCTAGCTTACGCCGCCAAGCGAATCATGCAAAAAGCCATCAGATTAGTCGGCACAACCTTTCAAAGTTTTCTCGATTCAGAAGGCAAGAAGGGTAATTTTCGAAACAAGCTCAAAGTTTTTGACAGGACAGACAGGCCCTGTTCGCGTTGCAAAATGCCCATAAAAAAAATCCGGGTTGCGGGACGCGGGACGCATTA
>CAYZRD010000027.1:0-4424 GCA_964480015.1 uncultured Candidatus Saccharibacteria bacterium | reverse complement strand
TATTGCTCCAAATGCCAACGCTAGTATATTGGGGATAGTATGTAGTATATGGGGCTGGATTTGAGACCCTACATACCAAATACAAAATACGATATACTGAAAGGGTATGCGTAATGCTTACGCACTCCTCGGGTTGGCGTTTGTGATTGTTTTTGGCGGAGCTTATTTGCTGTTTGAGAAGGCAGAGGCCCCGAGTTTTTTAGACGATAACGAAACTCCTATGTCC
Source organism: uncultured Candidatus Saccharibacteria bacterium (assembly GCA_964480015.1). Taxonomy (GTDB): domain Bacteria; phylum Patescibacteriota; class Minisyncoccia; order Phycocordibacterales; family UBA918; genus OLB19. The sequence continues at coordinate 4,198 of CAYZRD010000027.1, read as the reverse complement.
TTAACTTTGACTTCATCAGCATTCCTTAATAATGCTGGCATTCCTTCCGAATACACTTGCGACGGAGGCAACACGAATCCACCGCTTACGATAAGCGGTGTGCCCGAAGGAACAAAATCGCTAGTGCTGGTTATGGACGATCCGGATATACCGGAACAAATTAAGAAAGAGCGTGGCATCACAAAATTTAACCATTGGACGGTTTACAATCTGCCACCCGAGACTGAAGCAATCGCCCCTGGTGCGGTCTTTCACAATATGGGAGTGAATGGACGCGGTACGGCAGCTTACATTGGCCCTTGCCCGCCGCCGGATATGGAGCCTCTGACGCATCGCTACATTTTCCGCCTCTACGCACTTTCGGGTACGCTGAATTTCATCAAAGCTCCTACGCTTGATGATGTTGAAGAGGCGGCCAAGGGCATGATGCTTGAGAAAGCCGAATTAATCGGCACATACAGTCGCGCAAATTAGACCTTCATTTATGTATGTAAAAGTACACGCCACACCGGGAGCAAAAAAAGAAAAAGTGGAGAAAGAAAGCGAAACGGTCTTTGATATCAGTGTGAAAGAGCCCGCGGAGAGAAATCTGGCGAACGAACGCATACGGGAACTTTTGTGCGCGGAATTCGGTTTGAAAAAAGAGAAGGTAAGGATGCTTTCCGGGCATCGGTCGCCGAGCAAAATGTTCAGTGTTGATTTATAAGTTTAAGTGAAAATTATGTCGTTTCCGAGCATTAACTTTAAAAAGACAAATGTTGAAATAGAAGATCGATTACTTGACTTAATGGAGCAAAAATTAAAAACCCTGGAAAAATTCATCGGCGAAGCGCCGACAATTTGCGACGTTGAGTTCGAAAAAGTCACGCACCACCAAACGGGCAACGTGCACCGAGTGGAAGTAAACCTTGATCTAAACGGCAAACTTTACCGCGCCGAAGCCGTATCAGATTCATTTGAAAAGGCCATGGATGAAGTGCGCAGCGAACTCGATAACAAACTGCGAAGCGAGAGCGGCAAGAGGGAAACACTATTGAAACGCGGCGGTCGCAAGCTTAAGGAAATGCTTCGATTTGGAAAAAATTGACACAAAGAGTAAATTGTTACCGAAAGAAAAACGCTCTTCAGACGTCTTATAATAAGTGAAAGCAGTTCGGCTAGGGCGACTCGGTGCCCTGACCCTGCGCGTTCACGTTAGCAGTCTAATCACACTTGCGTATGGCAATGCCATTAATTAACGCGAGTGCAACGGGAATAGAGCTTAATCCTGAACGTAGAGCGCTTATCACACAAAAGTTAGCCCCGCTCGGACGCCTCTTGGTGCACGAGCATGAGGTCGCTGTCGACGTGGTCATTAGGCGAGTGGAATCGCAGATGACCGGCGGTATGTTTTATGTATCCGCCAAACTCGCAACCGACCAAGGTAGCTACATGGCTGTGGCTACGAGCCATTATTTAACCCGCGCGCTCACCGAAGTGCGCGAGTACCTAAGGCGCTCCATCAGCCGCGGAGCGAGTGTAACTAGCGGTCAATTATTCCGCGGCCGTCCATCCAAAAAGGACGCCTACACGCTAACTCTATAAAGAAGAAAAATCGCTTTCTTTTTTACCTTCTTGAACCACACGAAGGATTTTGAAGTGCCCGCTTTCGTCTAATGCGGCCTTTGTCACCTTCACTCGCTTGCCATTTTTGAAAAAAAATACACCTGGCCATGCTTTGTACGCGCGGTATTTATTCCAGTTCGTGAGCGAATCGCCATCAGGATTTATCTCGCCATTTTCTTTTTTTATCTTAGGAGCGTAGGTTGCCTCCGCCTCATTTTGTAAAACTGGCTCAATTTCTCCCGACAAATATTTCGGCAAAGTTTCGACGAGAAGATTAGCCCCCTCGTTTATCAAGCGTTCGCGCAGGGTGACGGTAGTATCGTCCGGTTTTATCGCTTCAATCTTTGAGGCAATGATGTCGCCGGCGTCCAATTCGTAAACCATTTTCTGAATAGTGACGCCGGTCTCTTTATCACCATTTAGAAGCGCGGCTTCGACCGGTGAGGCGCCGCGATATTTTGGTAGCAGGGAATAGTGGACGTTCAGAACTCCTTTCGGAAAAGTGTCTATTAATTCTTTTGGCAAAATTTTTCCATACGCGACGACCAGCGCGAAGTCGCATTCGTATTTTTTTAAACCTTCGACAAATTCACTATCCAGACGTTCGGGAGTCAAGACGGGAATTCCATTTTCTTCCGCGATCACCTTTGTTTCTGAAGCGGTCATGATGCGTTTGCGCCCGCGCGGCGCGTCGGGATTTGTTACCACGACTTCCGGCCGCCAGCCGTTTTCAAGCAGTTTGAGAAGAGTGTCACTCGCCACGTAGGGTGTTCCGAAAAATATGAATTTACTCCGCATATTTTTTGGCTTCTTGTAATCTAACCTTGTCGAGTTCGTTTTTGTGCCAAATTTTTTCCGCACGGTCCACAAATAGCGTGCCGTCGAGATGGTCGCACTCGTGCTGAAAAATTTGCGCCAACAGACCGCTGCCGCCGCGCTCGTACTCTTTGCCGTTTTCGTCAAACGCTCGCAACAATGCTTTTTGGCTGCGCTTTACCGCTCCGTATTTATCCGGTACGGAGAGGCAGCCTTCGCCGACCACGCTTGTTTTTTTTGAAAGTTTTATTATTTTCGGATTAATAGCGACCAGATCCGGAAGTGAATCGCGGTCTTCGCTCTGGTCCTCGATAAGAAAAATACGCTTGGAGATTCCGATCTGCGGCGCGGCTATTGCTATGCCGACATAACCCTCGGCGTTATAGGCGCGGAGAGCTTTGCGCATACCGGCAATTATTTTTTTAACCGTGCCGTTTTTGATTTCTTCCAAGGTCACTTCTTCCGCTATCTGGTGTAGGGCCGGGTGATTTTGTGGCACTAATTTAGCCATTGTTTAGAAAGTAGTAAATAGTAAGTAGAATTTTACTTGTGTTCGAACCTTTGGTGGTGCTGTATGCTATAAACTATAAACTAATAAATCAAATTTTTCATAACCACGGCCGAATTACGGACGTCCGACGTCCGTAACTGCTGAAGTCTGTAGTGTGATGGCTTTTTAGCTTTTTAATTTTATATTTTCAGGTTTCAGGCTCGTTCGATGGATTCACTGAAAAATGCGATTTCAGGGTCCGTAATTATACTAGCGACTTTTCTCAAGTAGCCGTCGCCCAATACTTCATTCAACGTCTCTTGCTGTATCACAGACGGGAAATTACGTTTACCCGAGTAGTCGAGGTGGCTACTCCAACGGTATCGATTTAGAAAATTGACGGCACGAGTTTGGTCTTTTACTTGTCCTTTCCTCCATTCGTAATATTTAAAGTCAAGAGGATTCAGGTGAATGTAAAAAGGTATGTGTTGAAAATGAGTATCGCAAGTTACATTTATTTTTTTGCTTTTACCTTGCCACAAAGCGCCGGAACGTTCGTATTTTTCATTGAAATATTTGGCATAACCACCGTTTAGTTTTTTTATAAACAAGGACAAGTTAGCGATGTCGTTATTTATAAGAGAGACAAGTAGGTGATAATGGTTGTTCATCAAACACCAAGCATGCAAGCGCACCAACAAATCGCGCTCATTGGCCTTCATAAAAAAATCTTTTTGACGGTGGTTATCAGGCGTGGCCCTCTTGTCGTTAAAGATAAAAAGAGAGTGTACAAAACGCAAACGATCCGAATCGTCCATAACTATGTCACGTTTTTCAACTCCTCTGTTCAGCACATGATAGAATTCCACGATTTGATTTTACCATAAATACGGACGTCCGACGTCCGTATTTGACGTCCGTATTTTTAGGGAATCTTTAAACGATTCGTCCTGGGTTGATTTCTACCCGAATCGATGGCGGGAGCAATAGCAGTTGTTTCGTCAACCTTTCATTTGGCCACTCTTTTCTTGCTACACGTATCAGCCCGTAACAGATAGTTTTACTGGCCCCGCTTTGCGGAGAGTTGTAAAAATGAGGCTTGAATTCCTCCAGTATTTTTGACGCCTCGTCTTTAAGCGGCAAAATCGATTCGGCTGGGCCGGAGAGAGTTAGGTGCACAAAAACAGCAAAGGGAGGATAGTTGAGTTCGCGGCGCAAGGCAAGTTCCTCCGTATAAAACTGCTCCACCTGTCCCGACTTCGCGTACATAAGATTCTGATCGGGTTC
>CAYZRD010000026.1:1758-7482 GCA_964480015.1 uncultured Candidatus Saccharibacteria bacterium | reverse complement strand
TCCTCTCGATTTAGAATGACAATCACGGCACTTCAATCCGTCAGCGCTCCTCGGCTCAAAAGGCAATTCGGTTATCGCTTTGCCACACACGCCACAGGTCCAATTTCCTTGAAACATTTTTATTAGGGTTTAGGGATAAGGGTCTAGGGTTTAGTACGGCAATTATTATACCTTATTAGGGGGCAAGTTACTGCAAGAGTTTGCCGGTGTTTGAAAACATTCCCTTTAGCCACCAGCGACAAGTGCCATTTGGCGCCAATTCGTCAACCGCGAATTCGATGATGCCGGTATTTGGCGTCTTTTTAGCGAGAAGCAAGCCGTGAATGAATTCGGAAACCTTAAGCGGCCTGTCAGCGCAAATCATTTCCGTGAACATATCCATAAAAATCGCGTGCGTCACTATAGCGATGGTGTTGCCAGAGAGCGCGGCGACCTCCCTTTTAGCGTCTTCAATGCGACTGCGTACATGGAAAAGATTTTCCGCGCCGTCATAATCCCAGTTCGGGTCGGTCTGATGCAACCACAACTCCAATATATAGAGAAGTGAGGGGAGAGAAAAATGACTGCGGCCGTAGAGGGCGTTCGGCCGGCAAAATTCGACCACAGAATGCAAGGTCTCAAACGGAAGTCCCAGTTCGTGGCCGATTATCTCCGCCGTTTCTCTGGCGCGCACGAACGGACTAGAAGCCAGAGTTTCAATATCTTGAGTTTTAAGCCACTCTCCCACTACCCTTGCCTGCTCGCGACCGCGAACATTTAAAGGTTCATCAGGACCTTGGTGAATGCGCTTGTGGTTAGCATCGGTCTCGCCGTGACGGATAAATAAAACTTTGCGAGGCATATTTATCTTGCAAGTTTACTTATTTTCACTTGCCTGACATAAATCAATTATGGCTACTTCTAGTGGTAGGTGCGGGATAGAGGTGCGGAAGGTTAAATCGGCGGCGTCGAGGAGGCGCAGTAGCAGGTGGGAATTCAGTGGCGAGAAATTGTCTTTAGACAATTCCTCAAGAACTTTCGCGTCGTCTTCGCTAAAAGGCGCGAGGATGTCAGCAGTGCGCGCCGGCAAATTGCGGAGCAATATGACGGCGCGCACCCGCTCAAGGAGAAGTCGTACAAAGAGTTTCATCTCGACGCCGCCTTTAACCGCCTCTGCCACCGCCTCAAGCGCTTTTTCAGCATCACGCGCGTGAAGCGACTTAACGATCGTCATTAATAGCTCCCCCTTTGGAGCGCCAATAATCGCCGCGACTTCGTCAGCTTCGCCGGCGCTATCTCCCGAAGCCATCATGACTTTCTGAAGTATACCGAGTGCGTCGCGGAAAGAACCGTCAGCGGCGATGGCGATAAGGTCCGCCGCGTCTTTCCCTAATTTAAACTTTTCTTTTTTGGCAACCTCCGTGACCGTGTCATTCAGCACCGCTCGCGACGGCGCTCGGAAACGGAATATCTGACAGCGTGATTTGATGGTGTCGAGCAGTTTATCCTCCTCGGTAGTTGCCAAGATAAAGACAACGTGTGCCGGCGGTTCTTCAAGAGTTTTGAGAAGCGCGTTAAAGGCTTCTTTGGTCAACATATGCACCTCGTCCACAATGTAAACCTTGTGCTTTGATTCGTACGGTAGCGTATACACCGCTTCGCGAAGTTCGCGAATATCATCTATTCCCCTATTGCTCGCTGCGTCAATTTCGTAAAGATCCACTTCCGAAGTGCCGATGGCTTTGGCAAAAATGCGCGCAAGCGTCGTCTTCCCCGTTCCGCGCGAGCCGCAAAAAAGGAGCGCGTGCGGGATGTTTCCTTTCTTTATCGCGCCTTCTAGGACCGAGACAATGTGGTCCTGGTCGCGTACTTCCTTGAAGCTTTGCGGACGGTATTTCCGGTACAGCACAACGGTTGATTCGGCGGGGTTCTTCGTCATGGCAAGCAGTATAGCATTAATCAAAACTGACGGTCGTTTGTACGTGATTGCGGAGGAGTTTGATGTCATATTCCAGATTACTGCTGTCTAAAAGTATATAACCGATGACTCTTTTAGTTCCGTTTTTCAGGGTTTCGTCAAAAAGTATTACGCCGGTATGCCCCGCTTGCGGCGTATAACCATGCTTGCCTCCAGCAAAATCGATGTCTCCTGCAAAAGGATTATTGTTTAACCAACCGTTTGCAGTAGTCAGGTACTGGCTAAGCGAAGTGATATCGATGAGGTGACGTTTGGAATAATAAATGTCACTGACTATGTCTTTAAGCTCTCTTGCGGTACTTGTGTTTTTGCTCGAAAGTCCAGAGGTGTCCGCAAAAGAAGTTCTTTCTAAATGAAGCGAATCGGCGTATGAATTCATCTTATCGACTAGACTATCGTCGCTTCGTAAAAATACTTTGGCGGCGTCATTTGAGGATTCGAGAAGTAGTGGAAAGAGAAGCGTGTGAAAGTCGTACACTTCACCGTAGGTAAGTTTTCCCGCGCGGCCGTCGCCATTTAGGTCAGACCAGGTGATGGTCGTGGTTGCCCAGATATTGTTGTCATAAAAAACTTTAGCCGCGATGAGTTTGGTTATCGAAGCAATCGGCAGTTCCTCGTCGGCATTGTATTCGTAAATGACTTCACTGCTTTCCGCGTCAAATATGAGCCATGACTTTGCGCTCACATTTTGAACTGTGGCAAACGAGGTGCTAAAAGACGGCGGCGCAAAATACTCTACGGCGAAAAGAAGCGCCGCAAGAAAAAGCGCGCTCGAAAAAGCGATGGTAAGAATGATGGCTATTGATACGCGGCCGAGGATTTTGAGCATTTATTCAATGATAGCAGAAATGAAAACCGCTCGATTTGCCTTCGGCAAATCGAGCGGCTTTCCAAGTACGCCTGCCTATTTTTTCTTCCTTACAACTTTTTTAACGGCTTTTTTGATCTTCTTCTTCGCGCCACCAGCAGTTTTGGCCAGCTTCTGCCAGTGTTCGCCCATTTCCTTTTTAAAGGCGACAATATCTTTCTTATCCACTTGTGAAAGTTTGCCGTAAGCGGAAGCGGCGGAAGCAACAAGTGCGTTGAATTCTTTTTCCGTCATCTCCTCGGCTTTCTCTAAAGCCTCTAGCACTTCGCCTTTGGCTTTAAGCGCCCAACCTTTTACCTTCTTGCGGTTTTTAGCGGCATTAGGACTGCCATAGAGGAAGTACGCTCCAGCCGCGGCTACCGCCGCGGCGGTAAGGCCGACGCCGATGCCGACTTTCTGACCGCCTGATAAACCTTTTTTAACAGCTTTCTTTTTTGCCATAATTAATTTTTAAACTTGCTAATTGTCCTCATCCTGCCTTCGCCGACTTCTTTTTTTGGTTTTAACAAAGAGACCGACTATCTGCGATATCAGACTCCCTTCGGCGATATAACTGCGAAGCTGGCTGATGTCCTCCGCAATGGTTTCGCTTCCGGAATCGATGCGTTCGACGATTTTATCAACGGTTCTTAATATGCGAATTACGTAATAAACCGCCACGCAAACGAGAACGGTAAAAACCACAACCGCAACACTGGTAATAAAAAAGAAGATATTGGCCTGCAAAACTTCGGTCATGCCTTGAGTATAACCCAATAAGGCTTATGTCTTAACTTTTGCTGTGAACAGACTGGAGAAAATCATTCACCAACGTCTCTACTTCGTCGGAATTTTCTTTTTCCATCAGCTTCATACGCAGCTCCTTGGCGCCCTGAAAGCCGTGGCAGTAGGCCTTGTAGTGCTTCTTCATTACCGCAAAATTTTTATGTGGCAGGAGTTCTTCAAAAAGTTTTGTGTGCTCAACCATTACCACTAATTTTTCTTTAAGAGTGATATCTCGGCTGTTTTCGCTTCGCGAAAACAGCCACGGATTCCCGAAGATGGCGCGGCCGAGCATCACGCCGTCGGCGTGATGCTCGGCCGCTAACTCGCGCGCGTGCTCCACCGACAAAACATCGCCGTTTCCAAATATCAGTGTCTCGCTCCCCATCTCATCACGAATTTCAATCGCCCTCGCAACTCTCTCCCATCTTGCCGGCACTTTGCTCATTTCTTTTCGCGTGCGCGCGTGAATGGTTACAACCGCCGGATTTTCCTTGAGAAGTTCCGGCAGCCAAGTCTCGAGTTCGTCTTTGTTGTAACCAAGGCGAGTTTTGACGGAAACAGGCAAATGGCCGGCGCCTCGTTTCGTCGCGCGGATTATCGCTCTCGCTTTTTCCGGATTTTTTATCATCGCCGAACCGCAACCTTGTTTTTCTATCGGTTTATGCGGACAGCCCATGTTGATGTCGATGCCGTCAAAACCAAGTTCACGACAGAGGGCGGCGGCCCCTTCCATATTCTTCTCGTCGGAACTAAAGAGTTGAGCCACTATCGGCCGCTCCGCCTCCGTGTAAGCGAGATCAGCTAGGAGTTTCTTCTTCCCTTCTTCATCTGCGAGCATGAGACCATCGGCCGAGACAAACTCGGTCCACATAACGTCCGGCTTGCCGTATTTAGCAATCACACGCCGAAAAGCCGCGTCGGTGACATCCGCAAGTGGCGCCAGCACAATTATCGGTTTTTTAAGTTTTTGCCAGAAAGACATCGCGTATTTTTAGCATACCAACGCAGGTTTACAAAGTAAAAAATAGTTGTATAAATGATGCACCATCAGAGGAGGACAAGATGGGCAGACATGAAATTCATCCCGCCTTGATAACTCGGTCCCGAGGCAGGCGCAGGTTGATGTGGTTCATAGTGTTGGTCATTCTGGCGGCGATTGCTGCCGCCGCGTATCAAACAACAACAAAAAGGATCGAAGACCGAATCAGAGCCCCGGCACATGACCGGGTAACGAAGCCACCATTGTTCATCTAGACTCATTCCGTCGCGGCCGACCCCAAGTCGGCCGCGTTTTCATTTTCTATCCCTTCGTTAGTTGTCAGCGACTCCTCATTCACGAACACCTTATTTCCATAACGCAGATCAATATATTGAAAATTGCCGGGCCGGAGATGCGCGAATTCTTTGGAAGTTAGGATGGTTTCAAGATTTTCCAAAGTGTCTTCGACGCTTAAGCGCGAAGAAATTTTTATACTTCCACCCTCCGCGAAAATGTATTCGCTTTCATCTTCGTTCACCCGCAAAACCAAACTGACTTCGAATTGTTTTTGCTCCAAGTATTGAATGACCGTAATGCTGTCTTTTATAAAGTCGTCCGAAAATCCGGCAACGCCGACTTCGGGACTGCGCTGCCGGTCGGCGTAACGCAGGAACGCGCCGCCGCTTAAAGCCGGAGCGTCAGCAAAAGCATAGCCGGTCTCCTCGATGAACACACAGTCACCGGCGGCGTTTGTGGCGCACCAAAGCGCGTAGGGATGATATTCAGTAAAGCTGATTTCCAGCTTCTCGCCGTCCTTCACAGCCAGGTTCACTTCGCGCACTCTTGGTATGTCGCTTATAGCGTGTTCAATTTTTTCTTTCGGGTATGTCCACGCAAAGCGCTTTGGAACAAGTCTGAAGTATTCGCCCTCAAGCTCGCGCTCCGCAAGTTTTTTCACGGCTTCATTCGACACCGTTTCGCCGCCATCAACTTCAATCTTTTTGATAGTTAATGTGTCGAGGCGGGAACCATACCAAATGCCGTAACCAATACCAATGAACAAAGCCGTGAGAAAAAGGCCGAAAAGAATTTGTTTAAATAGAACCACTCGCGGATTTTGCGGTTTTTGGGCGCGGAGTGGCCGACGGCGTCCGT
>CAYZRD010000026.1:0-1697 GCA_964480015.1 uncultured Candidatus Saccharibacteria bacterium | reverse complement strand
ATGGTAAGTGGGGGGCGCGGCGGCGAAGCCGCCGCGCTGACGACCACATTTCTCTAGCTTATCACCTCTTTTCCTAAGTATTTTTGGAGTACTTCAGGCACCCTTACTGAACCATCAGCTTGCTGAAAGTTTTCAATGAGGGAAACCAAAATGCGCGGAGTTGGAATCGCGGTGCAGTTTAACGAGTGCGCGTAACGCATCTTGCCGTCATCGTCTTTGTACCTGATATTGAAACGGCGAGTTTGGAAATCATGGAAGTATGAAGCCGAACTGATCTCACGATATTTTTTCTCCATCGGCACCCAAAGTTCGATGTCGTATTTCTTCACCTGGCCTTGACCAATGTCGCCGCCGCAATTGAGAACCGTATGGTACGGAATGCCTAACGATTCAATAAATTCTTCCGTGTTGCGGTTTAACCACTCATGATGCTTCACGCTCTCCTCGTGGCTGGCTTCGCAGAGAATCACTTGCTCGATTTTATAAAACTCATGCACGCGAATAAGTCCTTTAACGTCCTTGCCATGACTTCCCGCTTCACGGCGGTAACAAGGAGAGAACGCCAGCCACTTTGTGGGCAGCTGTTCTTTATTCAAAACTTCATCGGAAAAGTAACCCATGGCTGAGACTTCAGAAGTGCCAATGAGGTAATCTTCGTCTTGCGTGTGGTACACGTCTTCGGCGTCATTCGGAAGATGTCCGGTGCCGTAGAGATTGGACTTCCGCACTATGGTCGGCGGAAGCATCGGCGTAAAACCTTTTTGTAAAAAGAAATCTTGCGCGTAGTTCCATATCGCCCACGAAAGCCGTGCACCATCGCCGAGCAGATAATAACCGCGGAAGCCGTGCACTTTGGTACCGCGTTCGAAGTCGGCCATGCCGAGTTTTTGCATTATTTCGATATGGTCTTTCGGTTCAAAATCAAATTTGGTTTTTTCGCCCCAGGCTTTGACCTCGACATTATCAGCGTCGCTATCGCCTTCCGGTACAGTCATATCCGGCACTTGCGGAACCTGGAGCATGAGCGCCTGCCATTCTTCCATTATCGGTTTCAGCTCCTCCTCATCTTTTTGAATATCGGCTTTGAGCGTTTGCATTTCTGCAATCAGTTTTTGCTTGTCTTCTGCACCCGCTTTGGCCACTTCGCCGGAAACGCGATTCTGTTTGGCCTTTTTCTCCTCCATTCGCGACATTATTTCCTTCCGCTTGTCGTCAACGGAAACGAGCCGGTCTAGGTCAACCTTGATGTGTTTTTTCTTAGCCGCGTCTTTGACGATGTCGAGATTCTCGCGGATGAATTTGATGTCGAGCATAAAAAGCTTTAGTGAAAGAATTATACAATACCGCGATTTTATAAAAAGAAAAGCCGCGGAGTTTCCTCCACGGCTCTCGACCATCCAGGTCATAAGATGCCTAGTGCCTCGCGAATGAGAGCAAGTTTCTGCTCGCTCTCCGCCAGGTCATCAAGCTCGGCTTTGGTACTTTTGTGCTCTTCGGCCGTCTCGTCGTACTGCCGCTTGAGTTCGGCGCACCGACTTTTCAGCCTTGCAAGCTTCGCCCTTAGCGCCGCTGCTCCGCTCACCTTCTCCTCAAGCGCACGGTAAGCATTGAGAATGCTATCAGGGGCAGTAGTAGGTGATGCGACCTGAGTTGGTTGTGGCGCATGTATCGGAGCGCCGAACTTGAGCGCCCAAGTA
>CAYZRD010000025.1:0-7792 GCA_964480015.1 uncultured Candidatus Saccharibacteria bacterium | reverse complement strand
GTGGCTGAGTGGTTGAAGGCGCACGACTCGAAATCGTGTAAGGGGCAAACCCCCTTCGGGAGTTCGAATCTCCCCGCTTCCGCAATGGCTTCCTGGCATGAATGCTACTTGCGCAGAGAAATAATACTAATCTTGTTTTTATGCGTCAGCATTTGTTGACGCGATCATCATACGTCTTGTTGCAATTATGGAACACGAGGATGTCAGGCTTGTTAGAGAAGCGAAATTGGACCCCGAAAAATACGAGGCGCTCTACAATAAATATGCGGATCGAGTTTTCAATTACTTTTGGTACCGCACGGGACACGATCGTATGCTATCGGAGGATCTGATGCAGGAGACATTCCTGCGCGGATTTCGGCATCTCAAGCATTTCCGCAATCGGGGATACTCATATCTCACATATCTCCTCAATATCGCCCACAACATCCTTGTAGATCATTATCGCAAGCCCAAAAGCATTCCCGTTGAAAGCCTTCCTGTTGACAAGGTGCCGTATGAAATTACTGCCGATCTGATGAGAAAATCTGATGCGGAGGCCCTCTGGCGGGCCATCCAGACCTTGCCGCAGCGCAACCGGGATGTTCTTCTCATGTATTATCAAGACAACAAACCCATCAAAGATATAGCCAAAATCACGAACACCTCGGAAAATTCGGTTAAACTTAACCTTTCTCGCACCCGAAGAAAACTCTCCGCACATCCGTACCTCAAAGATATGGCCGGCTTTTCTCATAAGAGGCGGAAAGTCACAAGAGCCAGATTTCTTAAAAGCAAAGACGAATGACACTTTTTGTTTGTTGTTGCGTTTAATATAGTGAAGACAGTCAGATGGCTTGGTCGTGCCATTGGAGAATTAACGACAACGCCATTGTGTGAGCGATTATGAATAAGTCAATTCGTTACGCAGAACAGTCTGCCAAGACGCTTTGGAAATTCATACGTTCAACATCTGATGCGGTTTAGCTTGGAACCCTCGGGTTCCGTCGCAATGAAATCCGAAGCGGTCAAGCGATCTCTTCTGTAGAATCGACAATTAAATAAACTGTCTAAAACGGAAATTTTAAAGCAGACGCCATTCGTATGGCGCCAGTCCAAGGGGAAAACCGCAGGGTATCCTTGGGCGAGTAGTGCGAGTAATAATAGAGCAACAGACCAGAACAAACATTATCAGTCCCTAATCCGATACCACTATGGTGAACATTACAAAAAAAGACGATCAATCTCAATCCATGTCTCCTTACGCGAGCCCGCTTTCCCTTATCGACAGATTCTTCGATGACTCATGGGATCCGTTCAGCATGATGATGCCGTCGCTTTTGCGCAGTCGCGGATTGACTGGCGTAAGTTCCGCCTTTCCTAAAGTGGATGTGTCGGAAACCGACAACGAAATCAAAGTGGTCGCGAATGTTCCCGGTATCGACCCGGATAAGTTGGATGTTGAGGTGGGCGACGACTACTTGTCGTTGTCGGGCAAAATCGAGAAAGAGACGAAGGATGAGGACCAGAAAGGAAAGGTATATCGTTATGAGCGTGAGTACGGCGAATTCCGCCGCGAATTTGCTCTTCCCGCTCGGGTGAAGGCAAGCGCCATCACCGCGAAGGCAAAGAACGGTGTTCTCACTATTACTTTGCCGAAATCAGATGAGGAGAAAAAGCATAAGGTAAGGGTTGAGATTGAAAAATAGCTACCCAAAGCCGCCTCCATTCAAACGGGGGCGGCTTTGCGATGCCAAATAGTTTAAAGCGTATGAATGCCAACCAAAAAACGATAACAAGCATACTCGGAATATTGCTCATCGTCAGTGTTGTCGGGAATGTCTATTTCTTTCAAAAACTGCAAGAAAACAATCAGCATTCATTCTCCAATAATGTCGTGACTTCGTCCGCCGCGTTTAAAGCTTCCGGGTTTAAGAACGAAGAGGTGATGTTTTTTGACGGCAAACAATATCGCAGCTACTCGACTTCGACTCCCTTAAGCGAAGGCGATGTACGAGCGATGAGGGAGGAGATGAAGCGGGAGTTCGAGCGCATCAATGAGTTTTTTAGGCGCCAGGATGAATTATTCCAATCGTTGTGGGGCTTTTAAATCTCGTCTGTCATCCAACGTTAATAACGGAGTAAGGTCAGCGATAATTTTCCGGTGTGATTTTATACCTTCCCTTATCCCACGCATTATCCAGACGTTATGCACAGGTGTGGCTAAAAATAAGGATATCTTTAAGGTATTGACTGCCACTTGACTAGTGAGACAATAGTACTAGGTTTGCATGGTGGTGCCCTATAAACCCTCACGGGTTTCGGGAACGTCCCTCTCGTGCGGCTACACGGGAGCGGCATGCAGGCCGAAAGCTCTACGTTGTACGACCAGAAAGCGCCCTCACGGGCGCTTTCTGGTTGCACTGCAACACTGCAACTCTGAAACCATTCAACTCACTTAGTTTTAAGCGTCACGTAAATATCCTCAATAGCTCGCACGGCATCTCCGGCAGAAATGTTGTTCTGATGGTATTTCACATTAGTGCAATCACCGGCAGCCCAGATCCCGGGAAGGGAAGTCTTCTGTGTCCAGGGGTCAATCTTGATGCGGCGGTATTCGTCTAAGTCAACCAAACCGTCCATGAGATCAGTGTTTGGAGCCATGCCAATCTCGACAAAGATCCCGGATACTGGAAGCGTGTGAGTTTCGCCGGTCTTAACGTCTTTATACACTAAGCCGTTGACGAATTTCTCTCCGGTGACTTCTGTGGTACTCGCGTTTAGAATCCCTTTCATGTTTTCGTGCGAGAGCACCTTCTCAACGGTAACAGGATCGGCCTTATAACTTTCTTTATGGTGGAGGAGCGTCACTGATTTTGAGTAAGCCAAAAGCTGGGCGGCAGTCTCGAAGCCGGCATTGCCGCCGCCGATGACCGCTACGTCCATGCCGGCAAAGAGAGGCCCGTCGCAAGAAGCACAGTAGGTGAGGCCTTTATTTTCAAATTGGTCAGCGCCCTTGGCTTGAAGCCGCTTTCTATTTGAGCCAGTCGCGATGAGTACAGAAGCGGCGGAATATTTCTCGCCGTTGTCGAGCGTTATTTCAAAACCGCCATTTGCTTTATCAACGCTTTTGACCAAACTGTTCTCCTTGATCTCTAAAACGTCATTGGCATAAGCCCGCAGGTGATTCTCCATCGCTTTGGCTAGCTCTGCGCCGGAAATGGAAGGAAGGCCAATCCAGTTCTGGATTTCCGGGGAGACGACGCTTTGCCCGCCCCACTCCTTGGCGACCAATAAAGTTTTTAACTTTTTTCGCGACGCGTACACGCCGGCGGCGACTCCAGCCGGTCCGCCGCCTACGATAATAAGATCAAAATCGGACATTAACTGAATTTAATTTAGGAAGTAACGGAGAGTATTATACAGGTTATAGGTTAGAGGTTCTAGGTTGGAGTGTTGTAAAGAAAGCCGGCGCAGGTCACGAGTTATTAAGTGAAAGGCAGGAACCGACGCAAGTTTCTTAATACAAAAAAGCGGGCACAGGTCACGAGTCACTAACTATAATTGTTCCTTACAGGAACTGTCCATTCATTGGATTTTCTTAGTCAGAAAATCTCAATGAGTCTTGCGAAGCTTCAAGTATTCGCTTCTCACGCTATGCTCCAATTCTAGTAAGTGCTCGCGACCCGTCAACAGTGTTTAGACACGGTTTAACCGCCGTTCGTCGCGCTAGGAAGGCGCTCCTCACATCGCTGCGCCTTGCGGTCCGGCGTTTTTGCGACTCAAATTTATTTGAGCTTACTGCGTCGCAAAAACGCCGGAACCGCACCCCAGTCACTATCATCTTCTTCGTCAACTGGGTCAACGGGCTTTGGTTCGGCGCGAGCGGCGGCCGGTTGTTTCTTCGGCGATTCTACCGGTTTATCTTCCTCCAAAGCATCGGCGCGCCTTCCAAGCGAATTAAAAATTCTTCCGCGGGTCTCGACTTTTTCTTCAGCTTCTTCGCGCGTTTGGCGTATGGTCGGGACGTGAGAGCCACCGCTTTCTTCGGGGAAGCCGGTCGCGATAACCGTAACCTTAACCTCGTTTTTCTTCAGCTTGTCGTCTTTAATGGCGCCAAAGATGACTTTCGCGTGTGGATCGATTGATTCGGTTATGACGCGAGCTGCGTCCTGGATTTCGAGCATACCCAAGTCTTCGCCGCCGGCGATGGCGAAGAGTACGCCTTTCGCGCCGGTTATGGATACTTCTAAGAGGGGAGAGTTAATCGCTCGCTCGGCCGCTTCTTCGGAGCGCTTCTCGCCGCTACTTGTACCGATGCCCATCAGAGCCGAGCCGGCATTTTCCATCACGCTTCTGATATCAGCGAAGTCCACGTTGATGATGCCCGGCATGGTGATGAGATCGGCGATGCCCTCGACCGCGTGCTTGAGGATATCGTCGCACATCGCAAAAGCGCTTTTTACAGTCGTTTCGCGGTCAACGATGGCAAGGAGGCGGTCGTTTGGAATCGTGATAAGCGCGTCCACTTCATGCTTTAGTTCCTCGATACCCTGGAGAGCCAGGCGCATACGTTCTTGTCCTTCAAAAAGAAAGGGCTTGGTGACAACGCCGACAGTAAGCGCGCCGCTCTCGCGCGCGATTTTAGCAACTACCGGACTGGCGCCGGTACCGGTTCCGCCGCCCATGCCGCCGGTAATAAAAATCATGTCGGAGCCTTTAAGGGCGTTCGCGATTTCCTCGCGCGTTTCTTCGGCGGCGCGGCGTCCCATATCGGGATTGCCTCCGGCGCCGAGACCGCGCGTAAGGTTTTTGCCGATGTGAATTTTTTTCTTAGCCAATGAGTGATGCAAGTCCTGCGCATCGCTGTTGATGGCGATGAATTCAACCCCTCTGATTTTTGACGAGATCATGTGGTTGACCGCATTTTTGCCGGAGCCGCCAACGCCGACGACTCGTATTCTCGCAAAAGATTCAACATCCGATTTGATCTGCTCCATAAATAATTCCGCACTTACTTAATTAACGTCCAAAAAGGCTTGAGCGGCTACTCATTCCCAAATTTCCTACATGATACAGGTATAAAAAAAATCTGTCACTACATTGACATTGCTGAGAATCGTGTGATTGACATATTAGTAAGTAGTAAGTAATCCATAGTACGTATGAACAATAAACGACCGCGCTGCGATCGCTCATTCTTGGCGCGAAGAGCCTTCTAATCACTACGTTCTACAATCTACGAACTAGGGAAGAAACTGGCTTAGCCAAGAAAGAATGGAATTTTTGGCCTTCTTCGCCATACCGATACCGCCGCCATCCCCCTCATCGCTGGCGCCCCACATACAAAGTCCGTAAGAAACCGCCCAGGACGCGTCGCGCACTCTGCCGTTTTGTGCCGGGTCGAGTGACGCCACGCGCGATGGCAGCTGCAATTCTGCCTTGGCCAGGTCCTG
This sequence comes from uncultured Candidatus Saccharibacteria bacterium, assembly GCA_964480015.1. Taxonomy (GTDB): domain Bacteria; phylum Patescibacteriota; class Minisyncoccia; order Phycocordibacterales; family UBA918; genus OLB19. The sequence continues at coordinate 2,357 of CAYZRD010000025.1, read as the reverse complement.
GATGGAAGCGAGTCCGGAACCGCCGCCGGTTAATATTATGCCGGCGGGAAGCAGTCCGTCGCGCTTGATTTTTTTCAGGTGGGCGTCAATGAGTTCAAAAATATCGGAGAGGCGCGAAGCGATGATTTCGTCCAGTTTCTTTTTTGAGTAATTGGTGCTGACTATGCCGCCTCGTTTTATCTTTTCCGCTTCTTCTAAAGGAACTTTCAGGCCAAGCGCGATGTCATTAGTGATGTCATTCGAACCGATTGGAAAAACTTTAAGCGAGACCGGAATGCTGTTCTCAAAAACCGCTATGGAAACCGTTTCCGCGCCGATGTTCGCAAGCACGCAGCCGGCGCGTTTTTGCGCTTTAGTGAGCATCACGAAACTCGCGGCCAAGGGCGCGGCCATGACGTCTTCCACCGCGATGCCGACGCTCTCGATAGCACTCACCAAGTCAGTCAAGTGTTGCTCAAAGGTCGTAATGAAAAGCGATTCGACTTCAAGCTTTGTGCCTTTAAGGCCATGCGGCCGGCCCATCACCGGCTCGCCATCCACCGAGAAAGCGAGCGGAATCGCGTGAAGTATTTTACGGTTCGGAATGTGCTCCTGCACGCGCTCCTCGCTGTCTTGCATCGCTTTGTCTATGTCGGCTTGCGTGATTTCCGAGTCGGCCCTTGAAGTGATGACTTCGCCGTGGGAGAAAATTTCGTCGAGACCGACACTGCCGATGGAGACGTAGGCCTTCTTAATCTCAACACCGGCGGCTTTTTCCGCCTGCATCACGGCGCTGCGCACGCTTCTCGCCACGTCCGGCTCATTGATGATGTAGCCGTTTCGAAGACCGCGGCTTTCGGCGTAGCCGGTCCCGATTATTTGGGGGAGGGCTTGTTGGCTGTTTTTTTTCGTTCGCTTAACGACCACTACCTTAACTTGGTAGGTACCGACATCTATCCCCGCGATAATGCGATCTCTCATTTGCGTGATTATAACATTTGGATGCGATTCAAATAGTGATATACTTTGTCGCCCTGCGGAAAATTACCCTTTTTACAGAAGCTGTTCAGGCTGTCGCCACTTTCTTGTTATGTGAAAATTTTCACAACAGCAAAGCGGCTGGCAAACTCTTGCAAAGGTTCCCCAAACCTTCTCACACCGTATCCCCTAATACGCCCCACATAATTTTCCTTGGGCTTCGCGTATATCATCTATTTTTGACGCATCTAAAAAGAGAGTCGTGACAAAACACATTTTAGATATGTTTTCTAGCCAAACCTCTTCAAAAACTTCCGCTCCAGCACGTCCATTTTTTTGCCGTGGTCGAGGCCTTTTAGATGGAGAAGGCCGTGGATGAACAGATAGCAGATGTGTTTAGGGTAGGAATGTCCAAATTTTTTTGCTTCGCGTCTGGCAACGCTTGGCGAAATAAATATTTCTCCTGAAGTTTTCGATAACGGGAAAGAGAGAACGTTTGGCGTATAGGTTTTGTTTCTTGTCAGCTGGTTTATTTCTCTGGCCCGGCTTTCTCCAACAAAAACTAAAGACAGATCGTACTGCCTGCCCAACACTTCGTTCATAATTTTTTCGTAGGGAAGGCGAGGGTAGGAGCGAGTGGTGTGTGAAAGTGTGAGCATGATTTTATTTTAACAAAGCCGCCGCCCTGCGGGCGGCGGCTTTGGTTATCATCGGCTTCCGGCCTCCGGAACTTTGCCGAGCTTGTACAGTTTTTCGTAGTATTCTTTTTTAGCCAATTTCTTAAGGCGCATACTCTTCCTGACGTTCGAGCTTTTGATGCGCTTATGATAGCGCTCATCGCGAAGACGCCTGACTATGCCGGCGTTCTGAACCCTTTTGGTAAAGCGGCGAATAACGTTAGCGCTACTCTCGTTATTGTTTTTTTCTACCAGGACATTGGTAATCATGTGGGCACGAGAATACCATGTCCGGACCCTAATATCAAGATCTACGCAAGCGCGTGCATTCGTTTCAGTCGCGAAGCGAGAGAATCCATAGGAACGTGTTCCTGGTTGCGGCCAATCATGTCTCTAAGTATCACCGTGCCTTCGACGTACTCCTTTTGTCCCATAATAATGGTGTATTTCGCTCCCTTGGCTTCGGCGTCACGAAGCTGGGCGGACAGTGAGTCGCTGGCCAGATTTTGATGAACCAAAATTCCGGCTCGGCGGAGGTCGTCTATCAAAAGCAAAGACTTTATTTTCGGACCAAAACCGAGTTGAACCACATAAACTTCGGGCACTCCGCTCGCGCTCCGGCGCGGCGCGCGAACAGGTGCCTTTTTGTCGCGAAGCACGATAACGGTCCCGACTCCGGGCACGTTTCTTCCAAGGTGGCGCTCCAAAAAATTATCATAGCGG
>CAYZRD010000024.1:0-8210 GCA_964480015.1 uncultured Candidatus Saccharibacteria bacterium | reverse complement strand
GACATTCACATTGAGCCCGAAGAAACCGGCGTGCGTGTGCGTTACCGCCTGGACGGCGTGCTCCACGACATACTCGATCTCGAACGCGCGGTTTACGAAAGACTGACATCGCGAATTAAATTGTTGGCGGGCCTTAAACTAAACATTCACGATGAAGCTCAAGACGGGCGGTTCACTTTCACTCTTGGCGAGAAAGACATCGAGGTGCGCACTTCGATAATCCCCGGTGCCTCCGGTGAATCGTCGGTGATGCGCCTCCTCGATCCATCGGTCGCCAGTTTCAATATGGACGAGCTTGGCCTCAACGAACTTATTTACAATGTTATGGTCGAGGAACTTAAACGCCCGAACGGTATGATTATAACGACCGGTCCGACCGGAAGCGGTAAGACGACCGCCCTCTACGCTTTTCTGCGAAAAGCTCATAATCCCGAAGTAAAAATAATCACCATCGAAGACCCGGTGGAATACAAGGTTGATGACATCGTGCAGACCCAAGTCGGCGAGGACTACACTTTCGAAAGCGGTTTGCGTTCGATTCTGCGCCAAGACCCGGACATTATTATGGTCGGCGAGATTCGCGATAGCGAAGTCGCCGAGACCGCGGTCCACGCCGCGCAAACCGGACACTTGGTTTTTACCACGCTCCACACCAACAGCGCCGCCGGAGCTTTTCCCCGCCTTATCGACCTCGGTGTCGATTCGCGTCTTATGGGCAGCGCGGTCAACATCGTTCTCGGACAACGCTTGGTGCGTCTCTTATGCGAAAAGTGCAAGAAAGGCCGCGCGGCTACCGCTGAAGAGAAGGAATTCATGCAAAAAGTGCTTGCGGGGCATCCGAAACCGCCGCTACTTGGAGATACGGTGACGATTTACGAACCGGTCGGCTGCGAGGTGTGCGGAGGAACCGGATGGAAAGGCCGACAAGGCGTATTTGAAGCGATTAGGGTTGATAAAGAAGTTGAGGACGCGGTTATTCGCGACCCGCGCGAGCACGTGATAATCGAGGCCGCGAGAAAGCAAAACATACCGACCATGCTCGAAGACGGCGTCGAGAAAGTGCTCAAAGGCATAACTTCGCTTGCCGAACTCGAACGTGTGGTTGACCTAAAAGATATTCGCGGAGCGCCGCCGAAAACCGAATCCGAGTCGGACACGGACTTTTCGTCGCATATTGTCTAGGCAGAAAAAATCCTGCCACGTGTGTGACAGGATTTTTTCCGCACGTCCGCCCAGGTAGCAACTTTTGTGTATGCTGGTTGGAACATCAACGAAAGGTGACATACGGGCCTTGCGCGATGTAGAAAGCGTGATATACACGCGGCACCTCGACAACACAAAAGTTGGTGCGGGGTCAATTGTGCCCGAAGGTGCCTGTGCTATAGTCGGAAAAGGTTCGAAAAGATAATTCTCTAAGCAAGGCTTTCGCATAGAAAGTGAACGATACGCTAAGGAATGCTTCAGCGATCTCACTCAAGGTGAGGACCAAAGCGTCCTCGCAATACCATTCAGATTGCTTAGAGAATTATCTTTTCGAAAAAAGTCTATAAAAAACGGCGCTTTTGAAGCGTTTTTGTTTTTCCGCCAACTTGGCGTGAGATAGAGAGAGCGCGGGCCGTAAACCAACGGTCCTGGAACAATCGTATAATATACTAGCACATTCGGTGAAAAAGTCAACCCCGCTAAGGTTTTTGGCCGGCCTCTTTAAAACCGATATAATGTCTCTGTATGGCTGAAACCGGCGATATCAAAAAAGAAAACGGCTACAATCTGGACCAGACTTTAAGGCCGCAAAGTTGGGAAGAATACGTCGGACAAGAAAAAACCAAGGAGAATTTGCGTATTTTACTCACCGCCGCGAGGGAGCGCAGCGAAGCGGCTGAACATATTTTGCTTTATGGACCTCCGGGTTTGGGCAAAACCACGCTCGCGCACCTCATTTCCAAAACCTTGGGCACCAATATGCGGAGCACCTCCGGACCAGCCATCGAGCGCGTTGGCGACCTCGCCGCGATCTTAACCAACCTCTCTCCCGGGGACGTGCTTTTTATAGACGAAATTCACCGGCTCTCGAAAAGCATCGAAGAGGTTCTTTACCCGGCAATGGAATCGGGCGTGCTCGATATCATCATCGGCAAAGGTCCGTCGGCGCGGACGGTTCAGCTTGAATTGCCGCCATTTACTTTGGTTGCCGCCACTACTCGGATTTCCCTGCTCTCTTCGCCGCTCCGTTCCCGTTTCTCCGGCGGTACTTTCCGTTTGGATTTTTATACCGAGGAAGAAATAGCAAAAATTCTTAAACGCTCCGCAAAGCTTCTTAAGGTTGAAACCAGCGACGAAATTCTTCAAGATATCGCGAAACGCTGCCGGGCCACGCCGCGCACGGCCAACTACCTCCTGAAACGCTGCCGCGATCTCGCTCAACTTGAAGGAGTTTCTCTATCCCGCGACATTGTGGAACGCACGTTCGCGCTTCTTGAAATTGATGCTATGGGCTTAAACGGACCCGACCGCGCGGTTCTCGAAGCCATTATTGGAAAATTCGGCGGCGGCCCGGTTGGCCTAAACACCATCGCGGCCGCGACCGGCGAAGAGCAGTCCACCATTGAGGACGTCATCGAACCGTACCTCATCCGCCTCGGGCTTCTGGAGCGCACCCCCCGTGGCCGCGTCGCTAGTGCAAATGCTTATTCGCACTTGCAAGGCTAAGGGAGTAAGGGAAAAGGTTAAAGAAAGCAAATTGATGCGATGATAAAAACTTTTGAAGATACTGTTTGTTGGAAAAAGGCCGAAATTTTGACTTTCAAAGTTTATTTCTTGTTTTAAGAAAAATAGAGACCATGCTTTCAAAGATCAAATACAGCGGGCATCGGTGTCTGTCATAAATAACATAGCGGAAGTTTTTGAGAGAAGGTCTAACAACAAATTTAGACAATTTTTGTATGTAGCAAAAGATTCGTGTGGAGGAGTTAGGTCGGTGCTTCACATAGATAAAAAGTTGGGTTATCTTAGTGCAGATGACTTTCGGGAGTTACACGATCTGAGGTTGGAAATATCCAAAACTGTTTCAGGATTGATCAAATCGATAAAAAGCTAGACTTTGACCTTTAACCCTTCAACTTTTACCTAGTTATATGTCCGGACATAACAAGTGGTCAAAAATCAAACACAAAAAAGCCGCCGGCGACGCGCAAAAAAGCAAGCTGTTCAGCAAACACGCGGCGCTTATCGCTATGGAATCACGGAAAGCGGGCGGGAATTTGGCAAGCCCCGGACTGGCCGCCGCAATTGAGCGCGCCAAAAAGGATTCGATGCCCAAAGACAATATCGAACGCGCGGTCGCAAAGGGCTCCGGCGCGGGCGGTGAGGCTTTGGAGGAAGCCGTCTTCGAAGCTTTCGGACCGGGGGGAGCGGCTATGATAATAGTGGCTGTGACGGACAACATCAACCGAACGGCGCCGGAAATCAGACATATATTTTCCAAATTCGGCTACGAACTCGGCACTCCCGGTTCCGCCATGTGGGCGTTCAAAAAAACCGCCGGGGGCTACGCGCCCCAAAACCCCTTGGATCTTTCGGACGCCGACGGCGAAAAATTAGCGGAACTGATTGAGGCGCTCGAAGAACAAGACGACGTGCAGGACGTTTATACTACGGCTGACTCGTCTGAATAATCCATATGTCATAAACGATAAACCATAATGTAATTAAAAATTACATTATGGTTTATCGTTTATCACTTATAATTTAGTTGATGAGAGTTTTGGCAATTGACCCGGGCTATGAACGTTTGGGTATCGCGGTGATGGAGAAGAACGAGGGTAAAGAAAAACTGCTTCATTCGGCGTGTTTAGTGACCGATAAAATCAAACGCCACGAGGACAGGCTTTTGGAATTGGGGCAAAAGTTAGGCGAGATTTTGAATAAGTACCGGCCCGAGTGCGTGGCTATCGAGACTCTCTTTTTTAATCAAAATCGCTCGACAGCTGTGAAGGTGGCGGAAGTGCGCGGCATGGTCATTCATATAGCCAAAGAATACGGTTGTGAGATGCGCGAATTCGGTCCGCAGGAAGTGAAGGTGGCGGTAACCGGTTACGGAAAAAGCGATAAACGCGCCGTTGTTGATATGGTTAAACGCCTTTTGAATGACGCGCCGGCAAAAGCCCTTGACGACGAGTACGATGCCATTGCCATTGGGATTGCTGCCCTTGCCCACACACCTAATCTCCCATAGCTTCTGTTTTTCTGGTATATAGGTTTGTACGCAAGAACAGACTAATAGGAAATTGGTTGTTTATTGTTATGAGCGCGAAAAAAACAACGGGAGATTAGGTGTTGGGGCTTGCGCAATGAAGCGAACATAGTAAAATCCGAAAGCACATATAAATCGCGTTAAATTATTATTCGCATTTTGAAAAAACATAGACAATCCAGTTACTTATGATGGTTTTTGTTTCAGATGAAAACGAAAATAAAGACGAGCCCGAGGAGGAGGAGGCGGATGATTCCGAAGCCAGTATAGATGACGGCGTGCTTGACGAACTTGGCGATGACAAAGTGGCTGATGAAGCCGATACCGAGGGCTTTGGACACATAGACGAAGACGAAGTCGAAGAAGAACCCGAGGAGGAGGGAGAATTGGAGGACGATGCCGAGGATGTGGATTTTGATAGTTTTGACGACGTCGACGAACTTTAGAGTTCTGTAGGAAACAGCGATCTACCGCGTCACTTTTTGAAAAATAACACTCGTCGTATACCGGATACGCCTCGTATCATTTTTCTCACGTTCCCTGCATATCATCAGCTTCCTACAGAACTTGTTGGTGATGGAGACAGTTACTTTTGTGTCTTAGGAGAAAAGTTTAGAGAGCCAGCCGCCGCCGGAGGCTTTTACTGCGGTTAGTACTACCAAATTTTTCTTTCCTCTTTTTAGAATTGTCGGCTTTGATATATCAAGTTTCATTTCCGGGTCTTCAAGTTTCTTTCCGTTGAGAGTAACCGCACCTCTTTGTACAAACTCTCTGGCCTCCCTGTTGCTGCTTGCTAAGCCGGCGCCAACCAGCGCTTCGAAAAGTTTTTTGCCGGCAAAATCCGAATAAGATGGGGCGTTTTGGAGCAGCATTTCTTTTTCCGCCGCCGATAGCGCTGACGCTTCGGCGCCGCCAAAAAGAAGCCCCGAGACCTTGGCGCTTGCAAGAGCCAGATTTTCGCCGTGCACGAATTTGGTCACCTCGAAAGCCAAACTTTTTTGCGCCAAACGATTGCCCTTATTTTGAACGAACTCCTTCTCAATGTTGGCGATTTCATCCAAGGGAACGAACGTGAACAGTTTTAGATAATCAATGACGCTTTCGTCCGAGGTATTAAGCCAAAACTGGTAAAAAGCGTAAGGCGAAGTTTTCTTCGGATCTAGCCAGACAGCGTTCCCCTCGCTCTTGCCAAATTTTTTTCCGGTCGCTTTATCAATAACGAGCGGCACGGTTAGCGCGTGGACAGTCCTTTGTTTTTTTCGCCTGATCAAATCAACGCCAGCTACAATATTTCCCCACTGATCGGAGCCGCCGACTTGGAGATCGCAGCCGTATCTTTCATTAAGCTGCAGGTAGTCGAAAGCCTGAAGAAGCGGGTAAGCGAACTCGGTGTAAGAAATCCCCTGCTCGCTTCCCACTCTCGCGGCGATGGCTTCTTTTTTGATCAGTTCGTTGACGGTGAAATGTTTGCCGATGTCGCGCAGAAAATTGATAAGCGGCTGTTTAAGGAGCCAGTCGGCGTTGTTAACAAATGTTATATTCTTATCGCCGCCAATAAGACGCCGGGCTTGCGCCTTTATCCTATCGACATTCCTTGCCACCGTTTTTTCGTCCTGAAGAACTCTTTCGCTGTCGGGTTTCGGGTCACCGATCATGCCGGTTCCGCCGCCAACGAGGAAGATTATTTTATGGCCGGCATTGTTGAGATGGCGAAGCAACATCCAAATAACCAAGTTGCCGGCGTGCGCCGAATCGGCAGACGGATCAATGCCGTGGTATATGGTGCGTCGTTCGCCGTCCAGCACCGCCGACAGATTTTCTCCGGTGTGCTGGGCTATAAAACCCCTCTCCTTAAGCTCTTCAGATAACTTCATGATTTCAATACTCTACCACAAGGTCCCGGTGTCGGGAGCTTCAGGATAACGTGTTAATATGGCACTATTCGCGCGCCTATGAGAAAGAAAAACTGGTTTCTCAAGCATAAAGAGCTCCTCGTTGACCTGCTTCTTGGCTGTGTCGTCCTTGGGCTTGTCGGTTCGGGCCTTTTGTTTGTTTGGATCTCAACGCTCGATATACCCGATCTCTCCACCTTCGAACAAAGACGAGTCCTTCAGTCAACCAAAATTTACGACCGCACCGGCGAAATATTGCTCTACGACCTCCACCAGGACGTGAAGCGCACTATCGTGCCTTACGAAGAAATATCGAGGCATATAAAAAACGCCACCGTGGCCATCGAAGACGACACTTTCTTCGAACATTGGGGAGTGCGTCCTTTTTCGATACTGCGCGCCGCGCTTGCGAACCTCAAGGGCGGCAATCTTTTGGGCGGCCAAGGCGGTTCGACCATCACCCAGCAGGTGATTAAAAATTCCATTTTGGTGCAGGAAAAGACCTTGACGAGAAAGATCAAGGAAGCGATTTTGGCGATACGCCTCGAGCAAGTGTTGGCCAAGGAAGAAATTCTCGGACACTATCTTAACGAGTCTCCTTACGGCGGCACTATTTACGGAGTGGAAGAAGCAAGTCAAGCCTTCTTCGGCAAGAAAGCCGCCGACGTTGACCTTGCTGAAGCCGCCTATCTGGCTGCCTTGCCGCAAGCCCCGACTTATTATTCGCCATACGGCAACAACCGCGAGGCTTTGGAAGCTCGCAAGAATTTGGTGCTTGAGCGAATGTACAAACTGGGTTTTATTTCCGAAGAAGAATACGAAGCAGCCAAGGCCGAGGAGGTGGAATTTTTGCCACAGGCAACAACCGGCATACGCGCGCCGCATTTTGTAATGTATATCCGCGAACAGTTAGCCAGGCAATACGGCGAAGAGGCGCTCGCGGAACGCGGTTTCCGCGTCATTACGACACTAGACTACGAACTCCAGGCTAAGGCCGAGGAAATCGTAAAAGAAAACGCGCTAAAGAATGAGAAGACTTTCAATGCTTCAAACGCTTCCCTGGTGGCCATGGACCCGAAAAACGGCGAGATATTGGTGATGGTCGGCTCCAGAGATTATTTCGACGAAGAAATAGACGGCAACTACAACACTGCGCTAGCCATGCGCCAGCCGGGCTCATCCTTTAAACCTTTCGTTTACGCCGCCGCTTTTGCGAAAGGCTACACGCCGGCAACCACACTCTTTGACGTGCAAACGCAGTTCTCAACGACTTGCGAGCCGGACAATTTCACTTCGGAAGACGGCTGTTATTCGCCGGTTAACTACGACAACCGTTTCCGCGGACCGGTCTCAATGCGCAACGCCTTGGCGCAATCATTAAACATTCCGGCGGTAAAGACTTTGTACTTAACCGGCATCAGATCCGCGCTTAAAGTGGCGAACGACGCCGGCATAAACACCCTTAATGACCCAAACCGCTACGGCTTGACTCTGGTTCTAGGCGGCGGCGAGGTCAGGCTTCTCGATATGGTCGGCGGTTACAGCGTGTTTGCCAATGAGGGCATGAAATATCCGATCAAAAGTATTCTGCGCATCGAGGATGCCAACGGCGAAGTGATAGAGGAAAGCGAACCGCAGGGACAAAAGGTGATGGACCGCGAGGTTGCTTTACAAATATCTGACGTGCTCTCTGATAACGTGGCCAGAACGCCGCTTTACGGAGCAAACTCGCTGCTTTACTTTGGCGGCCGCGACGTCGCTGTCAAAACCGGAACCACCAACGACAAGCGCGACGCTTGGATCATCGGTTATACCCCCAATTTGGTGGTCGGCGCCTGGGCGGGAAACAACGACAACAGTTCCATGAGCGAAATATCGGGACTTATCATTTCGCCGCTGTGGCGGCAGTTTATGGACGTTGCGCTTGCGGATTTGCCGGAGGAGTCCTTCCCCGAGCCGGCAGCCGTACCGAATGATATCAAACCGGTATTGCGCTCCAACGGCTTTGCCATAGATGCCGCATCAATAGCCGAGAGTATTCTGGAAGGCAGCGGAGTGGACGCGAG